>JAICLJ010000241.1 GCA_025927575.1 Bryobacteraceae bacterium
ATCCTGACCACCGACCACACCTGGGTCAGTGAAGTGGGAACGCGCCTCGGACTGAGTGATGAAGCGCTCCGCAAGCACCCGATGCGGCACCTGCTGACCATGGCTATTGGCGTCGCCGACGAGGTCCGCTTGGATTCTCACGTGGTCAGCGTCTTTTCGGGCGACCAGATTCTGCTCTGTTCCGACGGCCTGCACGGCGTGGTCGACGAAAAAATTCTGCAAGAGGCACTCAATTCGGAGAAATCTTTACCGGATAAGGCCCACTATCTTATCGAAGCCGCCAAGGAGCAAGGTGGACCGGACAACGTAACCGTTGTTCTAATCCAAGTCCACTGAGGTTCGTGCGGCCGTGTTGCCGCATGAGCATAATCTGTCGTCATATAGCCGCCCTCCTGTCCGCACTCCTTGTCCTTGGACCCGCGCTCGAAGCACAATTACCCGCAGCCAGCCCTGACCAGAGCATCCAGGAGTTGCATCTTCGTGTTGTTGAAGGCGGTGGAACAGAATACAGGACCGGCTCGCTTTCCGACAAGAGCGTGGTCGTTGCGGTAACCGACGGGAAAGGATCTCCAGTCCCGGGCGTAGCCGTGCTGTTCCGGTTGCCCGGCGAGGGCGCGACCGGCGCATTCACGGACGGTACGCGCGTCACGATCGCCTATTCCGACATGCAGGGCCTGGCGACAATCAGCAACATTCAATGGGGGAGCACGCCTGGCCCGGTCGTTCTGCGCATTACAGCCACGAAAGATACTGCGCACGCGGGTGTTCTGGTTCCAGAGATGTTGACGGCAAACGGGGGCGGCTCGAAGCATGCGAAGAGAGCGGCTGAAATTCCACAGCCCATGGCAAAGCCCGCGCAACTCAAGGCGATGCCCGTAGCGCAGGAGCCCGTGCCTGAGCCGGCTCGGCTGCAACCAAGCGTTGAACCGGCAGAGGCAACCGCTCCCCGCCCCGCCGAACTTCCTTCCGTCAGCGTTGTCACCGATCCGAAAGAATCCGTTCATTCCGGCAGCAGAAAGTGGATCTGGATCGCGCTCATTGGAGCAGGAGCAGCCGCAGGCGCGTTTGTGGCCGCGGGGCGTTCCCATTCCTCGCCCGCTGCCGGCGCCGGTTCCGGCTCCAGCACTCCCGTGACAATCGGCGGCCCGACGGTCAGCATAGGACGCCCGTAATGATCCGCAAACTTCTTCCGCTCGGACTGATACTCACCACCGGTGTCATGTGGGCCGGCTCTTTTGCGCCTCGCATCGGAGTCGTTCGCGAGCCGGATGGCTCTGTCCGCCCGCTATTGGGATTGCCTGCGAATTTGATCATAGGCGAACCGCTTTCCATCGAGCCAGCGTTAGCCGCCGCGTTCTCCGATCAGGCGGGGCTTCTGCTCGTCAACGGCCGGCTTGAGCTGATATCCCTTGACGGCACCGTGATTAGTTCGTATCCAACCGGCGACACCACCGCAATTCTCGATATAGCGGGTGGGCCGGATACCGCGCTCGCCTGGCTGCCCTCGACGGGCAAGTTCGTCCGCTGGGATGGGCACCGATTTATGGACTCCGCATTCGACGCCTCGCGCCTGGGCGGCAGCATTCGTGCGGTTCGTCTGCTGGATTCGGCTCATGCCGAACTGCTCGTGGCCCATGCAGACACGCTGGAGCGTGTTTACATTTCGATTGCGGATGGCTCGCTAGTTCGTAGTGAGCCGTTGCCCGAAGCAGGCGAATCCGCGTTCCAAACGGATTCGTTTCTGCTCTTTCATGACGCCTACGGGCTTGCGCTCCGCGGACCGGATGGCGTCATGCGCACCTTTCCCATTCCAGAAACGGATCTGTTGTTTGAGAAGAGCGGTAAGCACTGGCTCCACATCATCTCAGCTTCAGGAGCGCGGCAATGGATGCTTCACCTCGACCCGCGCAACCCGGTCCTCTCGGAATTGCCCGGCGCGCCAGTCGCGGCAGCAGCGGAGGCCGCGAAATGAAATTGCTATTTCTGCTCCTGCTCGGAATGGCGAGCCTTCGGGCGGACACGGGACTGCAACTCCTGGTGCACACGCCTGGATCGTCGAGCGACGGCCCCTCGGCTGGCGCAACTTACTCCTTCCCGGATACGGCGGTCGAGGACGGATCGGCGGTCAGTTTCCGGTTGAGGAATACATCGACCACCCAGGTCTATTTGGTCTCCGCGTTCCTTTCATCGAACAGTTCATTTGGAATTTCAGGCACAAGCCTCGATAAGTGCATTGCATCGGGCAGTGCGGAGGATTTCAATGCGGCGTTCGTACCGCTGGCGATGGGTTTGTCCTCCGGAGCACTACAGATCGCCTACAAGGCTTATCCGGTATCTTCAGGCTGTCCAGTCGATACACTTCCGAATTTTGACGTAATGACCCTCACGACGCTTCAAGGGAACGGACTCGCCGCAACACTGAGCGTGTCGGTCACGGACGGAGGCTCCAGCACGCAACTGCGCTACGGCGATACCATCGCATTCGGCCAGGTAGCAATCGATTCCGTCAAAACACTAACGGTGAATGTCAAGAACGTGTCGAACGGCCCGCTCGCACTGCCAACGCCGCAGTTAATCTCGCCGGTGTTTTCGCAGCCGCCGTTCTCGCTCGGGTCGCTGTCGGACTTGCCCACAACCCTTCAGCCTGGCGCAGATGCTTCATTTACGATCTCTTTTGCCCCCACGCAAGCCGTTCTCATCACTTCATCGACACTGGAACTCGGCACACGCCAATATCCGCTTTCGGGAATCGGAATTCCGGGCGCCGGTCTGCAGTCGCTGCTCGTGTCTTATACGCTGCCGAACGGCGTACACTATAACGTTTCGACGGCATCTCCCATCGATTTCGGCTCGGTAATCGCCGGCTCTTCCACGAAGTTCACGTTCACCGTACTCAATCCGCAGACGAATTTCGACGCCCTGGCGGTTCCGAGCGCGGCTGTTTCGGGGTCCGGATATTCACTGGCAAACGTGCCCTTTCCTCAAACCCTGAAACCGGGCGAGCAAGCCAGCTTCGATGTACTCTTCTCGCCGGCTCAGGCGGGTACGGCAGCGGCGACGC
Organism: Bryobacteraceae bacterium; assembly: GCA_025927575.1. GTDB lineage: Bacteria > Acidobacteriota > Terriglobia > Bryobacterales > Bryobacteraceae > KBS-96. The sequence continues at coordinate 3,062 of JAICLJ010000241.1, forward strand.
TTACAATCGGTTCGCTCCAATACGGGCTGATCGGCAAAGCCACGGGTGCAAAATTAAATCCGGTATTCCAATTCACCCCGGCAACATTGGCGAGCCAGCAGCAAGCGCAACTTTCCATCCAGTTCACGGATGCACCGCAGGCCAGTTCAATCGGCACACTATCTGTTTCGTTTCGGAGCGCCGTCGCAGGCATTGCGGACGATCCGGCAATCCTCTTCGTAACCACAGGCGGAAGAAATATGAGCGCCACCATTACCGCCGGCTCGGCAAATGCCACGTTTGACGGCCAGAATTCGCTGACATTTCAGACGGGCACAACGGCCGGGACGCTTACGTTCATGCTATCGTTCGCGGACGGCGACAGTTATAAAAAGTCCGTCGACATTCTCCCGTCAACGATTCAACTTGCTTCCGCAGGCGCTACGCGGCAAGCTCCTAATCTCGTCGTGGACGTCACGGCCTTCGATAACACCTACTCCGCAAGCAAGCTGCTCTTCAACTTCTATGACGCTAACGGAAATGCGATGGCTCCAGGCGGCATTACGCTCGACGAGTCTCAGGATTTCCACCAATATTTTTTTGGCGGCAACGCGGCCGGTGGCGCCTTTGCGCTGCAAGCGAAATTTCCGGTGACCGGGGATCTGACGACGATAGGATCTGTCGACGTCACGATTCAGAATTCCCAGGGTCAATCGAAAACACAGCGTCTGGCGTTTCAGTAGCGGGATCGAGCATGTCATTCGACAAAATCGGGCAATTGTGCGTAAAGCCGTTTTCTTTTTGAGTGCGGCCAACCAGGCGGATTTTCTGCTCGGATTATCGTTCTGATCAGTTCGCCCTAATCCGCTGCGCTACCGTTGGAGCATGATTGCCGCGGCGCTCACCATAGCCGGTTCCGACCCGAGCGGCGGGGCCGGCATTCAGGCCGATCTTAAGACCTTCCATCAGTTCGGAGTTTACGGCGAAGCGGCCATCGCGCTGCTCACCGTTCAGAACACATTGGGCGTAAGCGCCATCGAACTGATTCCGGGGCGCATCATCCGGCAACAGGTGGAAGCGGTCCTTGCCGACATCCGCCCCGCAGCCATCAAAACTGGAGCGCTCGGTGGCGAAGAAGCAATTCAGACCGTAGCAGAGCTGGTTCCCAGTTTCGAATGTCCGCTGGTAGTCGATCCCGTTATGGTCAGCACGTCGGGCCATCGGCTCCTCGCGGCAGATGGGGAAAGAGCGCTCCGCGACCTTCTGCTGCCTCGCTGCACACTCGTGACACCCAATGTTGCAGAAGCGCAAATCCTAAGCGGAGTCGGCATCGCTAATCTTCAGAATGCGGATAAAGCCGCGCTGCGCATCGGCACTTTCGCAAAGGTCGCCGTCCTGGTGAAGGGGGGCCATCTCGCGGACGATGCAACCGATGTTCTCTACCTTGACGGAACGCTCCACCATTTCCCCGGCAAGCGGATTCAGACGAAGCATACTCACGGAAGCGGATGCACATACTCGGCGGCAATTACAGCGCTGCTCGCAAAAGGATACGACTTAATCCCGGCTATTCGGATTGCCAAAGCGTTCGTGCAACGAGCGATCGAGACGGCACCCGCGCTGGGCCGCGGCACCGGACCGCTCAATCATTTTGCCGGCACTACCGGCGATTCTACCGGCGCTTCGTCTTGATAACGATCGGCGTGCCTTCAAAACCAAATTTCTCCCGTAGACGGTTGACAAGAAAACGTTCGAGCGAAAAGTGCATTTTCTCCGCCTTGTCCGTGAACACAACGAACGTAGGCGGCCGCATCGATGCCTGCGTCAGGTAGTAGATCTTGATATCGCTCTCAAATTTGAGCCCTTCGACAAAGCGGTTCAATTCTCCGGTGGAAATCCGCTTCGATGCTGAATCATAGGCGCGGCGGATCGCGATTAAAATACGGCGAAGGCCTTCACGATTCTTTGCGGACGTAAACAGGATGGGCGCGTAATCGAGAAATTTCAGCTCGTCGCGAATGGTTTCCGTGAACGCGCGCTTGCCGTGTTCCGGGACGGCGTCCCACTTGTTCACAACGAGTATCACGGCGCGGCCTTCCTCGTGAGCATATCCGGCGATGGTCGCGTCCGAGTGGACTACCCCTTCAGTCGCATCGATGATCAGCAGTACGACGTTCGCCATGCGGATATTCCGGCGCGCCATCACAACGCTCAGCTTTTCCGTCATTTCCGTTGTTTTACCCTTGCGTCGAATTCCCGCGGTATCGACAAAGCGATAGGTTACGTTGCCTTGCGTGATCGATTCGTCCACGGCATCCCGAGTGGTTCCGGCAACCGGTGACACGATGGACCGTTCCGAACCGACCAGCGCGTTCAGCAGAGTCGATTTCCCGACGTTCGGCCGGCCGATGATGGCGACCTTAATCAAGCGATTATCTTCTTCCTCTTCTTTCGGCGGAGCTTCAGACGGAAACGATTCAGTCACTTCGTCCAGAAGATCCGAAATGCCCAGCTTGTGTTCGGCTGATACGGCGAACGGATCGCCCAAGCCCAGTGAATAGAACTCGTGAACGAGATTTTCGCGCACCGGGCTATCAATTTTGTTCACTACCAGCGAAAGCGGTTTATTGAGCCGCCGTAGCAGTTTCGCCAAATCCCGGTCTGCCGAGGTGATCTCAGCGCGCCCATCGATGACGAACAGAACATGCGCGGCGCGTTCGAGCGCAACGTGCGCCTGTTTCAAAATCTCGCTGGGGATCAGCGCATCGTCATCCGGAATGATGCCGCCTGTGTCGATCAACAGGAAAGGCCGGCCACGATAGTTCGCCTGTCCGTGGATGCGATCGCGCGTGATGCCGGGTTCGTTGCCAACAATCGAGCGCCGGCTTCCCAGGATAGCGTTGAACAATGTCGATTTACCGACGTTGGGCCGGCCAACAATTACTACCGCCGGTATCGTCTCGTCCGGTGCCGTCACATCTTCTCCAGGATAGTTCGAGCGGATGTCAGCACGACGCCGGCGGATGCCAGCTTGGCGAGAGATTCGCGGCCCGCTTGACCGGAAAACTCCTTCACGGCGTCCTCAACGATTTCGATGCGCGCGGGGCGAGTGTGCAAAGCAGGTCTCGCTCCCGAGCCTATTCCCAGCAATCCCTTCACCACATTTGCAACACAAACTTCCGTAACGACCCCATAGACCACGTAGTGTTGGGCTCCGAGAAGATCGAGGAGGCGCAGTAGATTCGGGTTGTTAAAGGGATCGACGTGGTGCTTCTCGACAATCACCTGCTGCGCGGAAACCGCAGCATCTTTATCCAAGGCATCTCCACCGGTCAAAACGTACCGGCGCGGCAGCAGCGTGACGCCGGCCTTCTGCTGTCCCGCTGTGCCC
>JAICLJ010000077.1 GCA_025927575.1 Bryobacteraceae bacterium
CCTTATCTGTTGGTCTGTGACCATCCCGTAAAGCGCTCTCCCACAAACGCTTACGGCATCGTCTCAATTCACTTCAGATAGGGAAATTTAAATGTCGACAATCGACTTTTTCAATTTTCGCCGATCATGAGCGTGTGGCGCGTTCGGAAGCGAGATACAGGAGTTCTGGAACCGCCTCGATGTACCAGTAGGTGTGCTCTGGCTTTGTGTGTCCCAGATATGTGCTCAGCTTGATCATTTCGCGATCAGGGTCGAGGCCCTGCCGATACCACTCCATGATCGTGCGCACGGCGAAGGTATGCCTCAGATCGTGAATGCGTGGACCGGGGCCGTACTTATTGAGCGTTGATGGCTGCGCAGGCCGATGCGTTGACACACGTGTGCGAAGTTGTAGCGGGCACACCAGTCGGTTGGTCGTTGCCCACTATCTCGCAGGAAGAACGGCGACGGGCTTGGGCCAAGTATCCGGTTCCTCTCGGCACGGTAGGCCCTCAGTCGGTCGACGGCATCTTTCGTTATCGGAACAAAACGGGATTTGCCGTTCTTTCCGCGCCTGACGGTCAGCACGGCCTCATCGAGATCGACATCTGGATCGTCGAGCCCGATCGCTTCGCTGACGCGCAATCCGGTGATCGCAATCAGCCCAAACAGCGTCGAACAGGTCCATCCACGAATTCCGTAGGATGACGGAAGCCTTGCCGCTTGCGTCACGATTTCAGCAATCTGATCGTCGGTGTAGATGTAGGGCCGGGGCCGCACCAGCTTTCTGGATACCAGGCCCGCTGGCGGAATTTCGGTGCGCGGGTCGATTCCCTGGAGCCATGTAGCGAAGACGCGAACCATGCCGAGTCGGCTGGACCAGGTGTTGTTGTTGGCCGAGCCGAAGTGCTCTTTCCATCTCAGGAACAGATCGACCGTGATGTGGTCGGCGACTTCAGCATCGGCGTACGCGGTAAAGCGACGCAAAACCCGTTCTGAGAAGGACAGGTCATAGCCAAGGCTGCGTCGGATGGCGAGATAGTGTTCGAGGCGAAGAGTTAGAGATGTCATCGAGCGCCTCCCTGCACCGGCCAGGCTCGGGAGACTGATCGTAGTGCCTCGATGTCATGCTTGGCGTAGATTGTCGTCGTCATCCGTGATCGATGCCGCAGAACATCGCCGATCTCATCGAGCGATGCTCCCTTACGAAGCATGTCAGTTGCGAGACTGTGGCGAAGCACATGAGAACCCACATACTTCTGGGGCGGCTTGAGGCCGGTTCTTTCGAACGCTTGCTCCAGCAGTGCATTGACGATCTGGGCATCCTTAAACGGTTGGTGGGGTGTCCGGCCGGAGACGAATAGTGCGCGAGAGATCCCGGCCCGTCCATTCTTGATGTAGTCGACGATGGCCTCGCCTACATCGATCGGGACCGGCATGCGATCGTGCAGCTTGCCCTTGCCGCGGATCAGGATTTCGCCGGCACGCCAGTCGACGTCGTCAAGCTGGATTGCTATGACCTCTGGCGCACGCAATCCAAGCCGCGCGATTAGTAGCAACATTGCATAGTTGCGGCGGCCGATCGCATCATTCGTTCGCATCGCATCGATCAGCTGTCGGACCTCCTCCGGCTTCAGATAGCGGGGCAGGTGGGAAGGCTTGTTCTGGGCGAGGCGTGGGATGCTATTTGCCAGATTGCGCTTCGTCTTGCCGCTCCAGAACAGGAACTTGAATAGATTGCGCAGGTGTGATGGCGGCGTCTTGTCCCTATAGGGTCGTGATCCGGCCTTAAGTTGACAAAGGAAGGCAACGATTTCGTCCGGCATGATAGTGTTCAGGTCGCCGAGCATTTCGCCAAAGCGAAAGGCCATGAACCGCGCCAAAAACCGCATGCAGTGATAGATCGTGGCCTCGCTCAAACCGCGCTGCCGGCGCAGGTAGGCGTCGTATTCCTCTCGCAGGCAGTCCATCGCAGTTGGTTCTTTGAAGGGTGGCTCAGGCAAGCTGGCAGCGCCGGCTTCGACAAGATGCTCGATGAACCGTCCCAGGCAGTACTTGGCATGGGTGCGCGCCCTGTCGGTCGTGTTGCTCAGTACGGCTTCTCGCAGATTTTCTGTCGCAGGTCCGTCGAGGGCTCCAACACCGAGACAGTGTTTCTCGATCTCCTCGCAAAACCGGCTAATCGTGCGTTCATATTGGCGGATGGTGTAGGGTACATAGCCCTGCGCAATAAGTTGCCCCAAAAACTTCCGCCGATGAGATCCCGGCCACTCCGCATCGTCAATCGTTTCGTGTCCAACGTATTTGGTTGATGTCATGAATCAATTCTTCCGTTTTCGAAGAAGAACTAATCAAGGATTCCTAACAAAAATCCTCAAGCATAATGATGAGAAAACAGCTTACAGCGTTCCTGGAAGCGCTCTGATTATGCCGATATGCCGTGCCGATGAAGCCGTGTTCCACGGGGCCACGCAGCATTGGCGCGGCATAATCCGAAACCCGGCATTATGACCATTATGCCGATATCGGCATAAGTCGCATTGGTCGGGAGCGCCGTCGCGATTGAGCCGCGATCTCTCTGGTCGTTTCGGTGATGAGCGGTACAGCATGGGAGAATTGATCGCTGAGCTTACTTCATCTTTCCTGTGTGCCGATCTACAAATTCGGTCCGAGCCGCGCGTTGACCATGCACCGTGTATTGCCAGTTGGCTTAAGAGCCTGAAGAAGGATAACAAAGCCATCTTCGCCGCTGCCAGCAAAGCGCAAGAAGCTGCCGATTATCTCCACCAGCTCACCAGCGTCGCTCAGGAATGCGCCTCGTAAGAGGCGTCTCCCTTTTTAGGATGCTGCTACAGCTCGATTCTGACCAACCCAATTTCAGAGGACACATTGCGTTCCGACAACCGTTCCTTGTCGGGCTCAAATTCCGTGCTGTCGACGACTCACGCGGAATCCGCAGATCCGGTAAGTGAACCCTTGCGGGCGAAACTTTAGGATTGGTGCAGGCTCAACTTCCAAACGGCCCAAGCTTCGATAACATCTGGAAGGACCGAGAGTCACAACTCGTCGACGGCTCGCACTTCAACCTGGAATGAGAAAGAACGTTGCAGCCAACATCAAGTAAACCGCGAGGAGTTGCACTCCCTCGAACCAATTCGAATCGCCGTCACCGGCAATTTGCCCTGTTATCGCCATTGCCACAACTAGAGCAGTAATCTCGATCGGGCTAAAGAGCAGATTCATGGGTGCGTGTCCGGTGAAGTGGCTCATAAGAACCAGTGCAGGAGCGGCAAAGAGTGCAATTTGTGTGCTGCTTCCCAGGCTTATCCCGACGCTCAGGTCCATGCGTCCCGCTAGAGCGCTGCGAACTGCGGACAAGCCCTCCGCTGCGTTCCCGGCGATCGCAACAACTATGACGCCAACAAACAGATCGGTCAATCCGAGTTGCTTCGCTGCAGCTTCAACAGAACCGGCCAAGATTTCACTTATCCACCCGATGAATGCAGAGGTGAGCAGCAAACCTGTCACGGCACTTTTTCTTGTCCAGACCGCATGTCCATCATCGGTCTCCCGGCCCGGCGACAGCAACTGAGTATGCGTTCGCAGCGTGAATAGCAGGCTCAGCCCGTAAGTGATTAGAAGAATTATCGAGAATTCCGTGCTCAAATCTGCTTCCTGACCCGGCGTCCGCGACGTCACCGCATAGTGATACGCAGCAGGCAGAATCAAAGAAAGTCCCGCGAGTGCTAGCATCGTTGCGCGCGTCCGGGCCGCCAGAGCATTGAATTTGAGTGTTTTCTTCTTGACCCCGGCAGCGATGATCGATACACCTAACGCGAGTAGGAGGTTTCCCAGGATCGAGCCGGTAATGGAGGCTTTCACAACTCCGTCCAGGCCCTGGCGCAGGGCGAAATAGCCGATCAAGAGTTCGCCTGCATTTCCGAAGGTGACATTCAGTAGCCCGCCAATTGTCGGACCCGTGTGTACCGCGAGATGCTCTGTCGATTCGCTGAGAAAATGTGCCAACGGAATCATCGTCAATGCAGAGAGAAAGAAGACAACCGTCCGATGCTGGGCGAAAAAGAACTCCGCACCGATCGTCAATGGAACGAGCAGCAGCAGGATCGAGACTTTGCTGTGGAGTACGTCGTGCAATGCCGATGATGTGGTACTCGGGTTGTTAGTAACTTGCACTAAGAGTTCCTCATCCTACAACAGGAGCCAGTTGTAACGCTTCATTTGGCTTCAGTGGCGGCAGTGATGCGATGTCGACCGGACGTGAGCAATTCGGTGGGCAATCATGCTGGGTCGCTGCCGACATCAGAACTCTGGCGCTCTCAAAGCAATTCTACAGTGGGCCGCGTCGCAGGCTGTACGACTAGTAGACCATTTTGAAAGTGCAGAATTCGTTTCTGAACGGAAAGTGAAATGAGAAAGTTCTGCTCAGACCACGGCTAAACATCACACGAGACGCCAAGCATACAGGCAGCAGCGATGATCGGCAACACAATCCGGTCAGCGTGACTTCTCCGGTCATCCTCGTGTCCCTACTCGCTGGCAGTCCCGTGTAGTGCCAAACCATAGCCGGTCGTCATCATCACCCCGGCTGAAGGCCCGTCGTTCGGAATCCCTCTGCAGGCAACTGAGCGTGTACGCTGTTATGTTGAATTACCTTCGACAGATGCTCAACTCCCGCGCATGCGCCTTAATGCAGCTCTGCGCGATGCTCGCCGATTCCTGCATCATTTCGCCGAATGTCCTCTCCTATGAAGCTTTGCCGATACGACTACTGAGCGGCCATCAGGAGAGTGATGTCCTCGATTGGTGTTTCGCACCAGTCTCAGCATGGCCGGCTATAAGTCCAAGTGATCGCCGGAGCCAAGGTCGTTTATCGGTATGAATGAAGGCGTAGTTATTCGTTTCTCAGTACAGCCCGCGCGAATCAACAAGCGAAGTAGTGTTTGTTGGTTGGCGGCTCCGCAATTCCGCATCCGTCCGCCTGGGATGGAGCATATCAGGTATTTCTCGCGCCCTTGCAGCGGATTCGGTCCCCATGGCGATTCGACGGCCGTCACGTCTCAGCGACTTCATGAAAGGGCGAGCCATGCTAATCTGACTCATCGACAATACAGAGATCGGTGGACCCGTACTATGGTACCTGTTCCTATCCATGAGGAGTCATATGAGGCGTCGAGACTTTTTGAAATCGACCGCGTCGTTCAGCGGTGCAATGCTGTTAGCTGCGGGCGGACGTACGTTCGGGCAAACACCCAGGACGACTCGAATTGGATTGCAGCTTTATTCTGTGCGGAACTCGCTGGCTAAAGATCCTTGGGGGACGCTAAAGGAAGTCGCTCGCGCCGGTTACCATTATGTCGAAGCCGCGAACCATCAAGCGCGGACTGACCCAGGGGTTGGCTTCGGGGTGAAAGCTGCGGAACTTAAAAAACGGTTAAGCGACTTAGGGCTTTCCATCGTTGGATGTCACATCAATCCACTCGATATCGCCATCATCCCGCGTGCTCTCGACTATCAAGTGGCACTTGGGAATAGGCAGATTGGAAATGACATCGAGTTTTATCCATATGGGGATAGGGATAACGTCCTGCAGAGATGCGAACTGTTCAATAAGATTGGCGACCTGGCAAAACAGCGTGGCATGCGGTTCTACTATCACAACCACTTTCAAGAGTTCCAAAAGTTCGGCGATAAATTCGTATACGAAATCATTGCCGAGAAGACAGATCCATCGCTGGTCTTCTTTGAGATGGACACGTATTGGATGTATCGGGGAGGGCAGAATCCACTGGATTGGATGAAACGGTTGAAAGAAAGAGTTGTGCTGTTGCACCAAAAGGATTTTCCCGCGACGTGCCCTCAACCGATGAATCTCTATGAAGGGGTCATCGACAGGAACAAGAATATCGACCTTGAGCTTTTCATGAAGAACAAGCACCCGCTTTGCTTCACGGAGATTGGAACGGGAACTCTGCCAATTCAGTCCATCATCGATGCCGCAAACAGGCTCCCTCGCTTTGAATACATGTTGCTGGAACAAGATCTGACCCAGATGAGTGAGCTGGATTCTATTCGGACCAGCAAGAAAGCGTTCACTTCCAAATTCCATCACGTCAGCTTTTAAGCCAGGCTGCTTACGGGTGGCGCATCTGCTACCTCGCCATCATGCCCATTGTGGAGGACCTCATAGAGGCTATCCACAATGGGCTTAGTACATCCGAAGATTCCACGTCTATTCACGCAGTAATGGATATTGCGAGAGAAAGCCGTAATTAGTCCTGAGAAGTCCCGTTGTATCCCTGAACGGCTAAAAGGCACTAACGGTCGATCTCGGCTCGCACGTCCCGAGTAGATCGTGGGAAGCGCGAAAGCTGAGCTTGTACGACAGCCCTATCGCCTCGCCGCCAGATCGGTCCTGGTATTAGAACGCGCCGCCTTCACAAAGTCCTCGAACAACGTCCGGCTCGGCAGTCGCTCTAGAACGGGCTTTTTCCAACGTGACCGGATAGTTTTGTCCTCGAACCGCAAACCGGCCTTGTCGCAGATGTTTGCGCGCCGCCGCTGGAAGATACCGCCGAATACTAGCGCGCTTCGCCCTGCAAAACTGTGAAGCATCCATGCCGGGCCGCCGATCGTCGCAAGCCTAAATGAAGGTTGTGATGTTGTCTCACTGGCGCTTTTCGGCGATCGACTCGTCCTCGCTTTAACGACAGCTTCTCAACGGGACGTGCCATCAGCTTCTCCTTTGAAAGGCGTCCCGCCGTCACCCAAATGGCTCAAGCTGTCCGGTTCCCCGTATTCCTCTTCCTTCCTGATGTGCTTGGCGCCGCTTCAGCCGACATCTGCTGCGCCCGGCACTTGCGTCCGTTCTGCTTTATGCCGAAGGATGAATAGTGAAGTTTTATAAGGTTTAAGGGCATGCCTAAAATCCTTTCAAATGACCTGGATCGTTTTCTGCGTGAGGTATTGACTGCAGTTGGCGTTTCGGAAGACATAGCTGAGTTGACCAGTTCCGCCCTGGTCGCCGCGAATTTGCGTGGAGTGGATTCGCATGGCGTCCGCCTGTTGCCTGTGTATGTCGAACAGCTTCAATCGGGCGATATGGATGCCCACGCAAGAGGCAGAATACTTTCGGAAAAGCAGGCTTCTCTGTTGTTCGACGCGGAGAACGGAATCGGGCAGGTTGCAGCGGCGCAGTGTTGCGATCATGCTGTCCGGTTGTCTCGCGCGTTTGGATTGGGTTTCGTCATTGCCCGAAACTCTAATCATTTCGGCGCGGCGGCATATTGGGGAGCGCGCATGGCCAAGCAAGGTCAAGTGGGAATTGTCCTTTGCAATGCATCGCGGCTGGTCGCGCCTTGGCAGGGGCGCGAGCCTCGAATGGGCACCAATCCCATCTGTATAGCAGCTCCGGGCCCGTGGCTGCTGGACATGTCCACTACGGCTGTAGCGGCAAATCGCATCTGGGCCGCCATTGCGGCCAACGCCGGTTCGATTCCCCAGGGCTGGGCGCTCGACGCGGCGGGCGCGCCGACCAGTAGTTCATCGGAAGCGGCCAAGGGATCGCTGATGCCGCTAGGCGGCCAAACAGCCGGCCATAAGGGCAGCGGACTCGCCGCCGCGGTGGAGATTCTCTGTGCCGTGTTAGGCGGCGGAGCCATGGCCGGCGAAGTTGGATCCATGCGTAGACGGGGCCATCCGGTGGGCGTCAGTCAAAGCTTTTTAGCTATCGACATCGAGCGTTTCATGCCCCTTCTGGAATTCAAGGCGAGATTGGAACGCTTTGTTGCCGATCTGAAATCCGCCGCTCCTGCTGACGGTTTCGATGCGGTACTGACTGCCGGCGAACCCGAATGGCGTACTGAGCAGGAACGTTTACGCGCCGGAATCCCTATACCCGGGGAGGTGTGGCAAACGCTGGTGAAGCTTAGTTCAGAACTGGGCGTACACGAACCAGCAGCTTCGGAAACCGTTTAGCAGCACGCGCTAGCCGGTAAATTCTTTCCCAAACGCTCCGGATGTCTAAAAGTTGTTGAGACGGATATTGCGGCGTTCCTTCGCCGCGTCGGCAAGCTCCGGTAGTCGTATACGAGTTCAATGGATAGACTGGGGAGCAGCCGATCGCGTGGCGCTTGTCACGGCGCTCTCCGAGTTAGTGATCAACAGCGGGTTCTTCCTGGTCGAGATGACCGCCGACCGCCAGAAACTGAAGTCTCCACTGGTCGGAGGAGCGCATGTCAGCAGTGTATTGTTCCGGCGTGTTCCGAATGAGAGCGCGCTCGCGCAGAATCTTCGAGAGAAGGAGTAAAGGCTGGGAAGAACGGCCATTCAGCTCTGAGGCCCTCTTGGCATTCGCAATCGCCTCTTTAATGAGGCCGCCATACTGCTTCTGAAGAGCATTCCGAAGATTAGAGTCCGAAATGGGACCGGCGTCCTTGCCAAACTGCGCCTTGGCCTGCTGAATCGGGGGGGCAAATTCATCCCGCTCCAGATTCGCCAGGTGAAGATAGAGGCGTGCGTTACCTGGCTGGAGATCCATTACACGCTTCAGCGAATCTCGTGCATCCCGATACCGGTCAGACCTTTCACTTGCATCGATTGCACGTTCAGCCAGAGTGGCCTCAAGCATCGATAGTTGAATGAGTGGCGCAGGCGCCGACGGCGAAAGATCGATCGCCTCTTTCAGGTGACTTTCAGCGCGCTTCGCGACGTCAAGATCGTTAGATGGCCTAACATTGCCCGCCATGACTTCTCTCGACAGAGCCATTCCAAGCCCTTCGTGAGCTTCGGCTAAGGAGGGATTGAGATCGACTGCTTTTTGAAACCTTTCTGCAGCCTCGTGAAGTCGATTTTGCAACAACGAAGCCTTTCCCTCCTTTATCAATCCGTTTAAGTCGGTCGAATCGCTTCCGGTTTGTCCATAAGCACAGACAATCGTTAAGAACAGGACAGCCGCGCGCATCGCGTGCGTAACTAACTTTGCCGTCATGGAAATCCTCCCGTTCTGCTTTCTCCTGACCTCTTAGATGTAACCCTCCTAAAACCGGTTTCCGGACAACACTTGCATAGCTCCAATATCTTCCGGCATCAAACTCCGTCAGCAGCGTTCCCCGGTCGAGTTAAGTCTCAACTTCAGCGGCAAAGTAGTCGGGTTATGGCGGAAGATCTGCCGCCATCGATTTCGCGAACTGCTTCCGGTGATCGAGGACAACGCTTCCGGGCTGAGCGCGCAACACCGAAATCATGCCGCGATCTTGCTGTCCGAAACTTCATTTTTCCGTTTTCTAATTTACTTATTTCGCGGGCCGCTGATCTTCACGATCAGATCTTCGTTCGTCTTCTCGTGAAGCTGCTTCACTATCTCCAGTTGCGCCGCCTGCGCTGGGTCACCGGATTCGCGGTAAACGCGCGCCAAACGGTAATGAGCGTCTGCGCGCTCGGGATCGAGGGCAATAGCTTGTTTCAACTGCGAGACAGCTTCCTGATAGCGCTTTTGATCGCTGTAAATCACGCCCAGGTCCAAGTGAGCAATTCGAATGTCCTTCTGATGCGCAATGGCTTGCAACAGCATTCCTTCGGCCGCCTTTGTCTGGCCATGCTTCAGAACCACGTCGCCCAGGTAGGCCAACGATTGCGCATGGCTAGGGTCGGAAGCCAATTCCTTACGAAAGTCCACGGCGGCTTCATCAAATCGATGTTCTTTCCACAACAGATACCCCAATCCGAAGTGCGCGTTTGGAAGATAGCCCTGGCTCGTGGCGGCTTGATATTCAGCGATGGCTTCCTTTGCCTGATTCAATCCGTCGTATGCCTCGCCGAGCAACATGTGCACTTCGGGCGAATTCGGGTCTCTCTTCAGCATCTGCTCAAACTCCGCCTTGGCCTTTTCGTATTCGCCTCCCGATAAATAACTCTGCGCGAGCACCTGCCGCAGTTGCATATTCGCCGGATCCTGCTCCGCGGAGGCTTCCAAATAAGCAGCGGCTTCACGGAATTTGCTTGCGCCATAAAGACTCATTCCGAGCAATAAACGTGCTTGCCGATTATCGGGCTCCGCCTTCGCCACTCGACGGAACACCGGTATCGCGCTGCCGAAGTTCCCCATCTTGAAATAGGCAAGTCCGAGGTTGAGTTCGGCCGGCGCCGCATTCGGTTCAATCGTTAGGGCTTTGCGGTAGGCGGCGATCGCATCCCGATATTGTTCTTGATGGGCAAGCACGATGCCAAGACTTGTCCAATACCGGTAGTCGCCGGGCGACTGGCGGATCAGTTCCCGCCACGCCTGTTCGGCTCCTCTCCAATCGCCACGTGTTTCGAATGCCTGTGCATCGGCAGGAGTGAGCACCTCGCCCGCGAGCGAGGCAATGGGGGCAAAGCTGACTACAAAAAGCACTGCGAGGCGAATCATCGGCTCTTCCGAGATTCTTTCACAATGCCGCGTTCGCGCAATCGCGGGCCGGCGACATCGAGATACCGGCTGGAACCGTCACTGCCGCTCCCGCTAGACTTAATTAGCGCATGAAACGCTCCGGATTCGCCGATCTTCCGCTACACGGCGGCCGCGTGCCTCCGTGGCTTGCCCAACGAATGGAGAAACTGGGCACGGCCATCGTGGAGAGTATCATCCTCCAGTACGGCGCGAGCGAAGTGCTTTCGCGCATCGCCGACCCGTACTGGTTTCAGGCGTTTGGCTGCGTGCTGGGCATGGACTGGCATTCGTCCGGCATCACCACGTCCGTGCTTGGCGCGCTCAAACGAGGCTTGAACCCGCGCGCGAAAGATCTTGGCATTTACGTTTGCGGTGGGCGCGGTAAGCAATCCCGGAAGACACCGGAAGAACTGCTCGCGGTCGCCGAGCGCGAAACGTTGGATGGCCCGGCGCTCGTGAAAACCAGCCGTCTAACGGCCCGCATCGATAACAATGCCATCGCGGACGGCTTTCAAATTTATCTGCACAGTTTCCTGGTGACGCCGAGCGGTGATTGGGCAATCGTACAGCAAGGCATGAACCAACGGACCGGCTTGGCGCGGCGCTACCACTGGCATTCCGGCTCCGTTCGCGATTTCACGTGCGAACCTCACACGGGAATCGTCGGCGAACAGGAAGGCGACATTTTGAACCTGGTGGACCATCGTGCCAAGGCGGCTCAGGACGCATTGCTCGTGATCGCGGCACAGTCACCGGAGACAACCTTGCGTGACATACGAACCCTGGTGATGCCGCGCCACCATGATGTCCGCCGCGGAGATCTCGACCTGAAGCGCGTGGGCGCCATTCTCGCCGCCAGCTATGACCGACAGTTTCGGGATTTCGCTTCTTTGCTGCTGCTCGAGAATCTCGGTCCCCGCACATTGCAGTCACTGGCCTTGGTGGCCGAAGTGATACATGGAACTCCTACCCGCTTCACCGATCCAGCCAGATTCTCTTTTGCGCATGGCGGCAAAGATGGCCATCCGTTCCCGGTGCCGCTGAAGACATACGATGAGTCGGTGTCGGTTCTCCGCCGGTCTTTGGACGCCGCAAGAATCGGCGACACCGAGAAAGCCGACGGGTTCAGACGTCTGAACCAGTTCGTTCGCGCGCTCGAAAGTCGTACCCGGCCCCAAGCCGATTTCGAGAAGCTGGTGGCGCATGAGCACGCGATTTCACCGGCGCTCGAGGGTAGAACGGTAATCAGTAACCGAAGGGCGGCGCCGCCCACAGGCGCGCAGCTTTCACTTTTCGATACTCAAGTTTCGTGATACTTAAGGGCGCGGCCAACCCACCGATAAATGCTGAAGGGGACATCCGGCTAAACCGTGCAGAGCTTAACAGCCTCCGAAAGCGATGTCATGGGATCGCGCGTCGGAATAAATTCGTGAGCGAAATAACCTTGATAATTCAGATCTGCGATCGCCTTCGCAACCGTGCGCCACTGCAGTTCCTGAGTGTCGTCGAGTTCATGCCGGCCGGGTACTCCGCCCGTATGAAAATGAGCG
The DNA here is from genome assembly GCA_025927575.1 of Bryobacteraceae bacterium. Classification (GTDB taxonomy): domain Bacteria; phylum Acidobacteriota; class Terriglobia; order Bryobacterales; family Bryobacteraceae; genus KBS-96. Next base: position 11,977 of record JAICLJ010000077.1, read on the forward strand.
ATGTATTGCATGTTTTCCCGGATGGTGCGGATGATGTCGCCCTCCATGATCTGCATGTGATAGATGTCGTACAGCAATTTCACGCGCGGTGAGTCGACGCCCTTCATAACCCCTACGCCCCACGCCGTATGGTCGCACTGATAATCGTGATGATTGATTTTGCTGTTGAGCAGTTCCATGCAAATGGTTACGTTGTGATCTTCAGCAACCTTTTTCACGCGATTCAAGCCGATAATACAGTTCTCCTGGCCCTCCGCATCGGGTTGGCCTCGCCGCAGCCCCGAAAATGTGATCACGTTCGAGACTTTGGCCGCGGCAGCGCGCTGCACATTCTCTCGCATTTCCTGTTCTAAGCGGTCGTGATTCTCTTTTCGGTTCCAGCCGTCGGGTATGGTTCCGGCGCCAGGAGTCATCGACGGAACCAGGCCATACTTTCGGACGGTTGGCCACTCGTCGTGGCTCACCAGATCGATTCCAGTGAGCCCGATCTTCGCTCCGTGACGGCAGAGGTCATCAAGGCTCATGTCCTTGTAACACCAGCGGCAGGCCGATTGTTTTAGTCGGCCGGATGATGGCTCCGCGGCAGCGGAGGCGTAACTCGCCAGCGTCAGGCCGCCGGCTACTTCAAAAAGGGAACGACGCGTCATTACAGCACATGGTATCCCAAATGAGAGATGAGGTTGTTTCGCTTGTTTTTCTTGCACCGGGCCGTTCTGCGTTTATACTAAATACGTGATTGAGCCTCAAAAACAGCGTCGACACGGGGCAGCCGTGGTCCTGACCGTTCTCGGAGCATTGCTTCGGCTGGTTCCGCACCCCCCCAATTTCGCGCCGGTGGGCGGGACAGGGTTGTTTGCAGGGTCGCGCCTGCGTACCTGGCAGGCATATCTTGTGCCGCTCATCGCAATGGCGATTACGGACCCCGTCAAAAGCTGGATGGAGGGCGGTTTCCCGGCCTACACGCAGATGACGCTGGTCATCTACGCGAGCATGCTCGTTTACGTATTCTTAGGCCAGACGCTGCTGCGCAAGTCTCAGAAACCAGGACGAATCGCTGCAGTATGCCTCCTCGGCAGTACGCAGTTTTTCCTCATCACCAACTTTTTCGTGTGGCTTGGATCCGACGTGGTCTATGCGCACACCTTCGCTGGCCTCGTCGCCTGCTATACCGAAGCTCTTCCCTTCTTCGGATGGACCGTCGCGGGCGACCTCTTCTACACTGCCGTTCTAACCATCGCTTATCTTGCCCTGATCAAGCGTCAGGAGAGCGAAACAGTTGCGACCGGAGTGTAACTGATTTCCGTCCTCCAACTCTCAATATCGAATTGCGCTAATTGCAAGAAGGCAAACTACGGAGTGTTCGAAGGGCAGCAAGCATTTTGCGTTCTGCCACTGGCCATGCATGAATGCGGGCCGCTTTAATCCCTTCCAACATTTCAAGGGCCGCCCAGTAGGTGCCGGGGACAATCGATTCCAGCAGCGAGAGGTCGATGCACTTCTCTTCCAGTGAGGCAAGTTCCGGACCGGCTGAACGATGCTCGTAGTCGGCCACGACGCCTTCCAGGGCGATAATTACCCGGTCAACTTCTATCATCGTAGAAGCAGCTTCCAGAGCCGCATCGACGAGCGGCCAGCCTTTCAAATGTTGGATACGAGTAGCGGCGAATTTCGATCAGGAATTCTGCGCGATAAACGAGCCTTAGAGATCGTGGGAGACACAGATTTCTCCTATGTCACCGTGGACGGCGGCCTAGTCGAGTAAGCCTGCCTACCGGTTGTTCGCCCATGTCCATGCGCGCATCGCGGCGCGCTTCGAGAATCAGGTGCATCACCAGATCTTCGATTTGATCCCGCACTTCACGATAAAACTCTTCACTCTGGCCGATGGGGTCGGTAACCTTCCACTCGCGCACCTCGATGGGAACGCGTCCAGGCAGCTTTACGCCGCTCATATTGATCAGAAGATCGTAGCCCGAAACACCTACGTTGCCGAGATCCTTCGGGAAGTGTTCTTCAATATCGACCCCCTTCTCGGCCATCACCTTCTTCGTCAGCAACTGAACAATCGAGGCGGGGGACAGTCCGGCGCTGGCCACTTCCATCACGTCAGCGCCGTAACGACGGGCAAAACCTTCGGCCATCTGACTGCGGCAGGAATTGCCAATACACAAGAAGAGGACTCGTTTCACGCTTTATTCAGTGTAGCGGATGAATTGCTCCGCTGAGCGCAAAATTCTCGGCAAACTACTGAAATTACGTGATTTTTCATTTACGAGACGCCGACACTTTTTCGATGAAGCGGCGATGGATGGCACCCTCTCCGGCGAGTTCGGGATGGAACGTCGCCGCCATGTGCCTGCCCTGCTCCACCAACACCGGGTCGCCGTTATAGCTCACAAGTACATGCGAGTCGCCGCCGGCCTTCCGAATAACCGGAGCGCGAATAAACACCGCCTCCAGCGGCTTACCGTCACATTCAAGCGATACAATCCGGCTGTCGATTTGACGGCCGTAAGCGTTCCGCTCGACCGTAAGATCCATCAACTGAAGCGAGTCCTGTGCTGGGTTCAACACTTCCTTCGCGAGAAGGATCGCACCGGCACAGGTACCGAATATTGGTTTCACCTGCCCGAATTTCCGGATCGGCTCAAACAGATCCTCGTCGGCTAGCATTTTCAGCATAGTCGTACTCTCGCCGCCGGGGATGATCAATCCATCAACAGCGTCCAGATCAGCTTTCGTGCGAACTTCCACCGGGTTTCCGCCCGCTTGGTCAACCGCGCGCTTGTGCGCTTCGAAATCTCCTTGCAAAGCCAGAATCCCGATAACGGGACGCATTTCTTTACTCATGTGAATCTTGCGTCAGGTATCCGCCCCAAAGGGACCGCCAATTCCTCGAAACGTAACGCGCTTACCACCCGCGCGTTTGCATCAGCTCGCCTTCGGGCAGTTTGGCGATATCGAGGCCCGGCATGGCATCGCCGAGTTCCTCACTCGCTTCTAGAAGCTTCACGGGATCGTTATAGTAAGTAGCCGCCTTAACAATCGCCTTAGCGCGCTTCTCAGGGTCGGAGGATTTGAAAATGCCCGATCCAACGAAAACGGCTTCCGCTCCCAGTTGCATGACAAGCGCCGCATCCGCAGGTGTCGCGATTCCGCCCGCTGAAAAGTTCGGCGTCGGCAGCTTGCCGTGTTCGGCGACGTATTCTACAAGCTCCAGCGGAGCCTGCAGATTCTTTGCCTCGTGAACCAGTTCTTCTTTGCCCAACACCGTGAGCTGCCTCATTTCCTTCACAATCGTGCGGATATGGCGTACCGCTTCGACGATGTTGCCGGAACCCGCCTCGCCTTTCGTCCGGATCATGGCCGCTCCCTCCGCCACCCGCCGAAGCGCTTCGCCAAGGTTGCGGGCTCCGCACACGAACGGAACTTTGAAATCGTGCTTCGCCACGTGATGCTCTTCGTCGGCAGGCGTGAGTACTTCGCTTTCGTCAATGTAATCCACACCCAGCACCTCCAGGATGCGGGCCTCGGTGAAATGGCCAATGCGGACCTTTGCCATTACGGGAATGGACACGGATTGCATGATCTCCCGGATCACGCTGATGTTGGACATGCGGGCGACGCCGCCTTCCTTGCGAATATCGGCGGGGACGCGTTCGAGCGCCATGACGGCGCAGGCGCCTGCCTTCTCGGCGATCACCGCCTGCTCGGCGTTCACGACGTCCATGATGACGCCGCCCTTCAGCATTTCGGCCAGCCCGACCTTCAACCTGAACTGCTCATTCAAGAAATTCACTGCGGTTCTCCTTGGCTTCACTCAGATATTTCAACTCATACCAGCGCCGGCGCCGGTTCGAATTCGTTTTCGGCGGAAGCCGCTAGTTCCCGGCTAGCGGTCTCACCCAAAATGCGGATGCCGCGCCGGATCTCGTCCGGCGAGAGACCTCCGAAGCTCAACCGCAGGCAACGCGAATGGCTGCGCTCCACGGAAAAATAATGACCCGGCAGAAACGCGACACCCTGCTCCTGTACTTTGGCGAGCAGATCTCGAGCGTCGAGCCTCCCCGGCAGTTCCACCCACAGATTCATACCGCCTTCCGGAGTCGTATACTTGCTGCCTGGCGGAAGATACGCCGCACACGCGTTGCGTGCCGCAATCAAGCGAAGCTGGCCATCCTGACGCGTGCGCACCAGATGGCGTGCCAGTTCTCCCGATTCCGCAAAGCGCAGCAGCACGGCCTGCGACAACTGGTCTGAGTGCAGATCGCTCGTCTGCTTCAGCTCAGCTAAATGGGCAATGACGGGACGCGGCGCAATCACCCAGCCGACGCGCAGTCCCGGGAACGAAACCTTTGAGTAGCTGCGGAGCAGGATCGTGTGACCAGATTCGTCCAGCCGCTTCAACGCAGGCGCCGGTTCACCGTGATAGCGCAGTTCTCCGTAAATATCGTTTTCGATCAAGATCGTTCCGAACTGCTTGACGAGTTCAACAATACGCCGTCGTTTGGCTGTGGGAATCGAGGCGCCGGTAGGATTCTGAAAGCTCGGCGTGAGCACCACCGCGCGCGGCCGGCGGCGGGAAATAGCGCTCTCCAACGCTTCCGGATCCACTCCGTGCTCTGTCACTGGAACCGACACAATCGAAGCGCCGGATCGCTCAAAAACCCGCAGCAGCCCATGATAAACAGGGTCTTCGAGGATGACCGTCTCTCCGCGTGAAGCAAGCACGCGAGCAAGTAAATCCAACGCCTGTTGGCAGCCATTCGTGACGATCAGATCGTCGGAGTTCGTTGCCAGCCCTTCGTGTCTGGCTTGTTCGAGAAGATAGCGGCGAAGGGGAGCATAGCCGAGCGGCGATCCAAGCTGAAGAATTTCGCGAGCATCCGGTGAGTCAATCACTTCCTTCGCCCGGCGGCGGAACTGCTCCATGGGAAAGGCATCGTCAGCGGGACGTGAATTCGCAAAACTGATCTCCGCGGGCGCTGATGCTGCGGCAGCGAGTTCCACTCGGGGAAGAATCGCATTCCAGTCCAATCCAGCCATCTGGACTGGCTGAGACCCTCTGGCTACAAAACTGCCACGCCCCACATGGCCACGGATAAGCCCCGCATTTTCAAGCCATGCATAAGCCGCTGAGATTGTGGTGCGATTCAGTCCCAATTGCCCGGCAAGTTCCCTGGTGGGAGGCAAGCGGTCCCCGACCACCAGGGAGCCTTGATCGATCAGGCGCGACACCGCATCCGCAAGCTGCCGATACAGCGGAACGCCGGATTCGGGATCGAGCTTCACTGGCCCAAGCATCTGCCTTCACCATAACAAATTGGATGCCATCCAGACCAGCCAATAATCCCAAACTCGCCCCTTCGACGTCGCACCAGTTAACTGACTTCCGTGGCACGCGATACTCTAGAGACACCACTCTCATCATGCGACGCTGGCTACTTGGAAGCGCTGCTCCCGCTGCAATCCTGGCGATGTTCTCCATCGCTCTCTTTGGGGCTCACAAAAATAAGAATAAAGAGGAGCCAAAGCCTCAGACTCTGCCCCTTCCGAAAGAGTTGCCGATGGCTCTCGCGGCGGATACGCAAAATTTGACGTTTCGAAACACTCCGCTGCTTAGCAAAGGAAGGCTCTCAGCTCAGATTAAGAACAGCTTGGAATATCTCATTCGAGAAACCCGCGGCGAGAGCATCGTGAAAATGCGAGCTTTTGTTTCCGGCGCCGGCGATTCGCGACGCGTGAAAGCGCTGGTCAGCGAAATGTTCAGCGAGAAGAAGCTATCGCTGCCGGTACTGACCATCGTGCAGGTCGGGTCGGTGGGGAATAACGCAGCCGGAATTGCGATTGAAAGTGTGATATCCGGCAAGAAGGCCGAAAATCCAAACGGGCTGGCCTTCTTTGCCGGTGAAAGCGGGGCATCGCTGGAGGCCGCGATCGCGAAGCTTCAAACCAGCATTCGTGCCGTATCGCTGGGTGCTCAGGATGTCCTTCGGAGCACCTGTTTCACGGCGCGCATTACGGACGATCAATCGATGCGCAATGCCATGACGACCGCTTTCCCCAACGCTGCCATCAACCTGGTGCAAGGTTTACGAGAACCGATCGATTCCGAGAGCACCTGTGAAGCGGTCGCCCGCCTGAACGCCCCCGTGCCTGCCGGCGGCCACGCACATGCTGGTGATTCGCGCATATCCTTTGTGACAACGCCGCGAGTCGTTTTCACAGGAATGCAGCTCAGTTTCGGCACGTTTCTCGATGATGCCAATTCAGCTCTGTCGCGCTTGCAGCGCGATCTCGCAACAGTGCACGCCCGCATTAGTGATGCCGTGATGTTGAATGCTTTCTCACTAAGTCCAGCGGCGACTTCCGCGCTTCGAAAAACGATGCCGAAATTCGATGTCCCCCCCAACACCCTAACGGTGGAAGCGGTAGAAGGATTGCCCTCCCTTGATGCCGCGCTCGGAATGGAAGCGATACTGGTTCCGGCCGGCCCGCTTAGCAGCGAGGCACGAACCGAGGGGGATGCCTCGCCGGTGAACTCGCGCTAACTCCTAGAACCTATGTGTGGCACAGCCCGTAGGCGACGCCCTCTCAGGCCGCCGGTTCTACATCAGACTGAGGGGATCGACATCAACCATCATCGCAGTAGCAGGCCACTTCTGTTTCAGCGCGTAATCGCGCAGTTTCATCACGATTTCGCGCAGAAAAGCGCGTTTTGAAGCCTTTATTAGAAGCTGGTAACGGTATTCAGCCTTCAATCGCGCGACCGGAGCCTCCGCGGGCCCTAATACGCGAACGCCCACGGGCGGAGGGATGAGAAGACGTTCCAACTCCCCGCTAAACCGCATGGCGTCTTCTTTTTTTTCGGCGCGAAGCACAATATTCGCGAATGCGGCGAATGGCGGATAGCGCAGCCATTTGCGAAACTCTATCTCCTTTTTGTAGAACCCTTCGTAATCGTGCTCGGCGGCGAATTTAATGGCGTAGTGATCGGGATTCAACGTCTGTATGACAACATTTCCGGGGATCGCGCCCCGCCCGGCTCGGCCGGCAGCCTGGGTCAAGAGTTGAAAGCTGCGCTCGGCGGCCCGAAAATCCGGCATGGCGAGTCCAATATCGGCGAGCACCACACCGACCAGCGTCACGTTTGGAATGTCGTGCCCCTTCGCGATCATCTGCGTTCCCACGAGAATGTCGATGTCGCCCGCACGGAAGTTCTGGAGAATGTGCTCGAATGCGCCTTTACCCGAAACGCTATCGCGATCGAGCCGCGCGATCCGCGCCTTTGGGAAATGCTGGTGCAGTTCGTCCTCGACCCGTTCTGAGCCGGTTCCGAGAAACTGAATGTGATCGCTTCCACACTGCGGGCACTCCGTCGGAACGCGTTCCGCGTACCCGCAATAGTGGCAAAGCATGCGCCGGTCCCGCCGGTGATACGTCAACGTGACGGAGCAGTTCGAGCACGGCAGCCGTTCGCCACAGGAACGGCACACCATGAAGCTCGAGAAACCCCGCCGATTCAGCAGCAGCAGGCTCTGCTCCCGTTGAGCGAGCCGCTGCTCAATCTCCTGGATGAGTTTGCGCGAAAAGGTCGCCTGCGTTTTCGTTTCGAGAAACTCCTGGCGCATATCGACGATTTCAACGCGCGGCAGCGGCCGCTGCGCGATGCGCTCCGGCATCGCCAGACGAATATACTTACCGGCTTCAGCGTTATAGCGGCTTTCGATACTCGGCGTTGCAGAGCCAAGCACCGCGACGGCGCCCGCTTCCTTGGCGCGGACCAGCGCGACATCGCGGCCGTGATAACGCGGCGTCTCCTGCTGCTTGTAACTGCCGTCGTGTTCTTCGTCAACGATAACGAGGCCCAACTGCTGAACGGGCGCAAAGACTCCCGATCGAGTGCCGACAACGACGCGCGCCGCGCCGCGCTGGATGCGGCGCCACTGCTCGGCTCGTTCGGAATCGCTGAACGCAGAGTGCAGGATCGCCACCTGATCTCCAAAACGCTGAAAGAACTGGCCGGCGACAGCGGGCGTTAAGCCGATCTCAGGCACTAACAATAAGGCATTGCGGCCCGAGGTAAGCGCTGCTTCGATGCTGCGCATGTAGACCTCGGTTTTGCCGGAGCTCGTCACGCCCTCAAGCAGGAAGGGGACGAATTCGTTCCGTTCGAGAGCTTCCCGAATCTTCGTAAACGCTTCCTGTTGATGCGCATTCAACTTTGGAACAGGCCGCTCGAAACCGGCGCCTGCAACAGGGGATTCGGGTTCGAGGCGGATCAGATCTTTTCGCGCAAGTGACCGGGCCGCAACGCTAGCGCCCTTCAACGCCCCGGCAAGCTGCGCCACGTTGTGAACGCCGGGATGGAGTTCAAGAAAAGCGAGCAATTCGCGCTCTTGCTTCTTCAGTTTGATGCCTTCCGCGGCGCGGCTCAGGAATTCCACTTCAAGGCGGCTGGCCGCGGCGCGGAGCGGATCGCGGGCGGCATGCTCCTCTTCGGTCGTGATCCATCCGCGCTTCATCAAGCCGCGGAGAGCGGTTTTCGCGCCCGCAGCCTTGCCTGCCAAATACGCAGCCGACCGGGAACGTTCCTCGAGTAATTGCAAGATCCGGGTCGCCGTATCCGGTTCGGCCATCGTGACAAGCTGGCGCGCGACATCGCGGCCAAGGTCGGTGAGAGAGTAACGCGTAGCGCGCCGGATCTCGCCGGTCAGCGGCAGCATCCCTCGCAACACCTCGCCGAGTGGCGCACAGTAATATTCGGCGATCCACTTGCCCAAACGCAACAGATCTTGCCCCAGCGCAGGCTCTTCGTCCAGCAATTGAAGAACTGCGCGCGCGGTCTGCTTGGGCGGTTGATCATGCGTTCGAAGTACGACGCCGATCATACGCCGCGATCCGAACGGGACGAGTACCCGGCAGCCCGGCTGCGACCGATACCGCAGCGTCAGCGGTAGCTCGTAAGTAAAGGACTGGTCCAGCGGAACCGGGAGGCTAACGTCACAGTATCGGTACGTCGCTTCATTCATCGAGCTGGCTGATGGCGCGGAATGCCTGTTTCAATGCGGGGTAGAGCGATTGATAGATACCGTAGGCGCGCTCGTAATATGCGGCAGCGTCCGGACTCGGAGTTTTGATTTCCACTTCGCGAATCGCCGCCGAGCAGACTTCGCGCGCGCTTTTGTATTCGCCGGTCCCCACGAGAGCAAGAAGAGCGGCACCGTAGGCAGAGCCTTCCTGCGTTTCGAGGGTGGCGACCGGTGAAGAGAAGACGTCGGCGAATAACTGATGCCAGAAAAGGCTGCGAGCGCCGCCGCCGGACAAGCGAACTCTGCCGACAGGCGCGCCCAGCGCTCGAATAATCTCAAGGCAGTCCCGCTGGCTGTAACACACACCTTCGAGAATGGCGCGGATCAAATCGGGGCGCTGGTGGCGCGCGGTGAGACCAATCCACGCGCCTCGCGCGGCTGCGTCCAGGTGTGGAGTGCGTTCGCCCATCAGATATGGCAGCCAGAACAAGCCCTGCGAACCCCTGTCGGATGAAATCGCTTCGGCGGTAAGGTCGTCGTATTCCATTCCCGGCGTGAAACGATTTCGAAACCATTGAAGGCTGAGGCCCGCTCCCTGAGTAACTCCCATAACGTGCCACGCTCCCGGAATCGCGTGGCAGAACGTGTGCACGCGGCCCAACTGATCGTAAGCCGGCTTGTCGAGATAGGCAAAGACGACGCCGGAAGTTCCGAGAGTGCAAGAAACTGCGCCCGGGTCGACAATGCCGTTTCCGATGGCGCTCGCCGCCTGATCGCCCCCGCCGCCGACGATGGGAGTGCCGGACCGGAGCCCCGTCGCCTCTGCAATCTCCGGCGTAACGGTTCCAGTGATTTCGCTCGATTCATAAGCGCGCGGCAGGATATTCATATCAAGGCCGCACGCGTTCATCATCTCGCGAGACCACTGGCGGCGGACCACGTCGAAAAGCCCCGTGCCGCTGGCGTCAGAGACTTCCGTGGCGTATTCGCCGGTCAGTTTGAACCGGACGTAATCTTTCGGAAGCAGTATCTTGCGAACCCGTTCGAAGTTGGCGGGCTCTTCATCACGCACCCAGAGAAGCTTGGGCAGAGTAAACCCGGTCAGCATCGGGTTGGCCGTATACTCCAAAACCTTTTTCGAGCCGACCGTCGCGTTGATGCAGTCCACCTGCTTCTGGCTGCGTTGATCGCACCAGATGAGCGCGGGGCGAACCACACGATTATCCTCATCAAGCAGGACGAGGCCGTGCATCTGGCCTGATATGCCGATACCCCGGACAACATCGCCTGCGACACGAGCGGCTTTCAGCACGCCTTTGATGGCCTCTTGCGAGGCGCGCCACCAATCGTCCGGATGCTGCTCTGCCCACAGCGGCCGGACCATGCTCATCTCTTCATGCGCCGCCGTGTAGCTGTGGTGGACCCTGCCCTTTTCATCAACCAGTAGCGCACGGGACCCACTTGTCCCGACGTCGAGACCCAACCAATACATATTTGTTCAAACCTTTTTATTAGTCCGCCACGGCATCCTGGAAGGAATATCCATGCTGAAAAGGCAAATAGGCGGCCCCGATCAATCCGGCTTCTTTGCCTAGAATTCCTCTTTCGATACGCGGGTTAGTACGGCTGTACGTAAAGGACCGGCTCTTCACTTCATCAAACATGATGGGAGCGAACAAATCCCACGCCGGAAGAACGCCTCCACTGAGTAAATAAAGCGGGAAATTAAACACGTTGATCAGATTGGCGAGCGCGATCCCGAGTGCGCGTCCCATGGACTTAAAACACTGCATGGCACGCGTATTACCGCTGACAGCCAGGTTGTAGACGTCTTCGGCCGTAATGCTGTCGCCAAGATGCAGCATACGCGCCATACCCACCAGAGCGGTGGCGGAAGCGTGTTTCTCAAGGCAGCCACAGTTCCCGCACCCGCACGGGTTTCCATCGGGAAACACGGTCATGTGGCCGAGTTCGCCGGCCATGCCGAGATAACCATGCAAGACACGGCCGCCTACGATAATCCCGCCGCCAATGCCGGTTCCCAAAGTCAGCAAGACGAGCTCATTGACATCCTTACCAGCTCCAATCCATTTCTCACCGAGTGCGGCGGCGTTAGCGTCGTTTTCAAGGATGATAGGAATTCCCAATAGTCTCTGGATCTCATCACGCAACGGAAATCCATCGAAACCTGGCAGATTCGACGTTCCCATGACAACTCCGGTCTCCAACTGAATATAGCCGGGAACGCCGATGCCCACGCCGCGTAATCCGCTTTCGCCCACGGTGTCGCGAACCGCCCGAATAGCAGTTACGATCTCGGCGATAATGACGTCGCGGCCCGCCGAGTATTGCACGCTGGCAGACACTCTATCGATCATCTGGCCGCTGCTCTCAATCGCGGCGGCACGCAGATTTGTACCTCCCAAATCGACGCCAATCGCATACTCGTACATGCGGTCGAATGATAGCAAACTCGCGGCTGTTTTCGAATCGTCACAAGAAGCGATTTCGGAGCTGCGTCCACAAGGAGCGGTAAATTGGAACCTCTGATGAACTAAAAACGAGCACCTCAACCGAGTTATAGGAAAATCTTTTATCAGAAAATGCCGATACGTAAACCACTTTATGTAGTCCTGTCGCTTCTTGTCGGTAGTGCGGCGGTCGTCTGGGCACAAGAGCCTTCCGGCCAAGATGCGCATTACAAACAGGTGAGCGTGC
>JAICLJ010000146.1 GCA_025927575.1 Bryobacteraceae bacterium
ACGCCCCACACCGCCGGCCACGGGCAAACTTTCCAGGCCGCCGAGAATTTTGGGGGCGTAATAAAAGAAGATTTTATCCGCTAAGCCGCTATCGAGAAATGCCCAGTTGACCTTGCTGCCCGCCTCGGTCATCAGCGACAGATAGCGCTCCCCGGAGAGTAACGCCAGCACGGCCCGTATATCGGTCCGGCCGCGAGGATCGTCGGCGATCAGGACCCGCACGCCGCGGGATTCGAGAGCCCTGCGCCGTTCCGCCGAAGCGGCCGAAGTGCCGGCCACCAGGAGATCGTCCTTTACTCCGGTAACCAGCTTCGATTCGAGCGGCAGCCGCAATTGCGAATCCAGCACAATTCGAAGCAGCGGACGGCTCCGCTCCAATCCGGACCGGTCCGTCAGCAGGCAATCGTCGTTCAGTACAGTACCGATGCCGGTCAGGATAGCGTCCGATTCATGCCGTAGCTTCTGCACGTGCGCCCGCGCCACCTCGCTGGTGATCCACCCCTCATTGTTCTGTGGCGCTGCGATCTTTCCATCGAGCGTTACCGCCGCCTTCACCGTCACCAGCGGCAGGCCGGTTTTCATGAAATGGACAAACGGCTCGTTGAGCTTCTCGGCTTCCGCTCCATAAGCGCCGTCAACGAGGACATCAATGCCCGCTTCCCCCAGCCGATGGAAGCCTTTACCAGCCACCAGGGGGTTTGGGTCCTGCATTGCCGCCACCACCTTCCCGATTCCGGCTCTGATAATGGCGTCGACGCAGGCGGGCGTGCGGCCCTGGTGCGAGCACGGCTCAAGCGTTACAAACAGCGTGGCGCCCCTCGCTTTACCGCGCGCGTCATCGAGAGCCGCGATCTCAGCATGCTTCAATCCGGCCCAGGTGTGGAATCCGCGGCCAACCACCTGGTCGTCTTTAACAACCACAGCGCCGACAGCGGGGTTCGGACTGGTTCTTCCAACGCCTTGGCGCGCCAGTTCAAGCGCCTCTTTCATGAAATCAGGCATAAGTGCGTTCGATAAAGTAAGCCGGCGCAGATCTATTGATCAAATAACGATCCAATAAATTTATCCGGCTCAAAAGGCAGCAGATCATCGAGCTTTTCCCCGATGCCTACATAGCGGATGGGCAGGTTCAACTCGCGAGCGATTGCGACAATCACGCCACCCTTCGCCGTTCCGTCTAGCTTTGTTAAGATAATGCCGGTTACTCCCGCCGATTCTGTGAATTTTCGGGCCTGTTCCAGACCGTTCTGCCCGGTGGTCGCATCGAGAACCAGCCACACCTCGTGCGGCGCGCCTGGGACTACCCGCGATGCGGTGCGCCGCATCTTTTCAAGTTCGGCCATCAGGTTCTCTTTGGTGTGCAGCCGGCCGGCCGTATCCACAATGACGTAGTCCACGCCACGCGCCTTTGCGGCCTGCAGCGCGTCGAAAACAACCGCGCTTGGGTCAGCACCGGTTTTTTGGCGGATCATTTCGACGCCGGCGCGCTGGGCCCACACGTCCAGTTGCTCAATGGCCGCGGCTCGAAACGTATCCGCTGCGCACAACAGCACCTTGCGTCCTTCTCCCTGAAACCGGTGTGCGAGTTTACCGATGGTGGTGGTCTTCCCCGCCCCATTCACCCCCACAAGCACGACCACGGCGGGCGGCTGTTTCACCGACCGCACTGGCGTCTCAGACGCGCGAAGCACGTCGAGCAACTGCTCGCGGATCAGATTACGGATCTCCTGCGCATCTGCCGTCTGTTTGCGATCCACGCGCTGGCGTATTCGCTCCAGAATGTCCTCGACCGTGCTGACGCCGATATCGGCGGTTATGAGTGTGTATTCGAGTTCTTCCAGCAGTTCGGCATCTATTTCCTTTTTGCCGGCCAAAACGTCTTCCAGCCGATCGACCAGGCCGGACCGGGTTTTCTGAATGCCCGTTTTCAGGCGGTCCAGAAGGTTCGGCTCTTGAGGGACAGTGCCGAACAAGGTTTGAATGGCCATTTTTACCTCAGCTTACCAAGCGGCCGACCGGGCCTCGCATCAGATGACCCACCTCACAGGCCCAAAAGGGGACTGTTAGCCCGCTGCTCCATCGCGGCTGCTAACCCGTCCTGGCGTAGCAGAAGCGAACTGTTTGAGTAACGTTGCGGGCTGCGGGTCCATCCACCAGACGTTACCCTTTAGCTATGCCCGGCGTACATCTCGTAACCACGGAAGGCACACCTTTATCTGCCGATGAGCTTCGGAAAATGGACGCTTACTGGAGAGCGTCGAACTACCTGTCGGTGGGTCAGATCTACCTCCAGGACAATCCACTCCTGAAGGAGCCGCTCACCCCAGACAATATAAAGGCGCGTCTGCTCGGCCACTGGGGAACAACACCCGGCCTCAATTTTATCTATGTCCATTTGAACCGGATTATCGTTAAGCACAATGCCGACATGATCTATGTCACAGGACCTGGGCATGGCGGACCGGCACTGGTGGCGCAGACTTACCTGGAAGGCACGTACAGCGAGGTGTACCCTCATATCGCGCAAAGCGAACTCGGCTTGCAGCGGCTATTCAAGCAGTTTTCATTTCCGGGCGGCATTCCGAGCCATGTGGCGCCGGAAACCCCAGGGTCGATCAACGAAGGCGGAGAACTCGGCTACTCTCTCGCTCATGCATACGGCGCTGTATTCGACAACCCGGATCTGATTGCCGCGTGTATCATCGGCGACGGTGAAGCGGAAACCGGGGCGTTGGCGGCAAGCTGGCATTCTAATAAGTTTCTGAATCCCGCCGGCGACGGCGCAGTGCTGCCAATTCTGCATTTGAACGGTTATAAGATCGCCAACCCCACTGTCCTGGCGCGTATTCCCCACGAGGAACTGGCGGAGTTGCTGTGCGGCTACGGGTACAAACCGTACCTGGTCGAAGGCGACGACCCGATGCCTATGCACCAGAAAATGGCGGCCACCCTTGACGCTGTGTATAGCGATATTCGCTCCATCCAGCTTGATATCCGAAAGAACGGATTTCGCGAACGCCCGCGGTGGCCGATGATCGTGCTCCAGACGCCGAAAGGATGGACAGGCCCCAAGTTTGTCGATGGCGTTCAGGTCGAAGGCACGTGGCGATCGCACCAAGTGCCCCTCGACGGCGTCCGCACAAATCCCGAACACTTGCGGCAGCTCGAAACATGGATGAAGAGCTATCGACCTGAAGAGTTGTTCGAGGAGAGCGGTAAGTTTCGCGCGGAGTTCGCGGAGATCGCCCCTAAAGGCGACCGGCGCATGGGCGCCAATCCACATGCTAACGGCGGCCTGCTGCTGAAGGCTCTCGAATTGCCGTCCTTCCGGGATTACGCGGTCAAATTCGAAAAAAACGGCGTCAGCACGGCTGAGGCCACGCGAGTTCTCGGCGGTTACCTGCGCGACGTGTTCCGGCTGAATGCCGATACCCGCAACTTTCGATTGTTCGGACCCGACGAGACCGCATCGAACCGTCTTGCCGCTGTCTTTGACGCCACCGACAAAGTCCTCGACGCCGCGATTTTGCCTGTCGATGAGCATATCTCACGGGACGGCCGTGTCATGGAAATCCTGAGCGAGCATCTTTGCCAGGGATGGCTTGAAGGATATTTGCTGACGGGCCGTCACGGCTTCTTCTCCTGTTACGAAGCGTTCATTCACATCGTCGATTCGATGTTCAACCAGCACGCCAAGTGGCTAAAGACATGCTTGGACATCAGTTGGAGGCGGCCAATCTCTTCACTAACTTATCTGCTGACCTCGCACGTATGGCGACAGGACCACAACGGTTTTTCGCATCAGGATCCCGGTTTCATCGATCACGTTGTGAACAAGAAGGCCGACGTAATCCGGGTATATCTGCCGCCGGACGCCAATACGCTGCTTTCTGTCGCCAATCATTGCCTCAACAGCCGCAACTATGTCAACGTGATCGTGGCGGGGAAACAACCATCGCTTCAGTATCTGGACATCGATCAGGCTGTCGTTCACTGTACGGTGGGCGCGGGCATTT
Organism: Bryobacteraceae bacterium; assembly: GCA_025927575.1. Lineage (GTDB taxonomy): Bacteria > Acidobacteriota > Terriglobia > Bryobacterales > Bryobacteraceae > KBS-96. Next base: position 4,017 of record JAICLJ010000146.1, read on the forward strand.
GGAGTTGGGCCAGCAACGATCAGGGAACCGAGCCGGATGTCGTTATGGCGAGCGCGGGCGACGTCCCCACAATGGAAGCCCTGGCCGCCGTAGACATTCTCCGCCAACGCTTCCCATCGCTACGAATCCGGTTTGTCAATGTCGTGGACCTGATGACGCTGCAGCCCTCGACGGAGCACCCGCATGGACTGAGCGATCGCGAATTTGATTCCATGTTTACCAAAGATAAACCGGTGATATTCGCCTATCATGGTTATCCGGTATTGATTCATCGCCTGGTGTACCAGAGGGCGAATCATGACCACTTCCATGTGCACGGCTACAAGGAAGAGGGCACGACAACGACGCCTTTCGACATGACCGTGCTGAACGGTCTCGATCGTTTTCATCTGGTAGGCAATGTAATCGATCGCGTTCCCGGCCTGCAGGAAATCGGAGCGCATGTAAAGCAATGGCTTCGAGAAAAACTCATCGAGCACAAGGAGTACATAACTACTCACGGCGAAGATATGCCCGAGATTCGCGACTGGCGCTGGCCCTACTAACGTCTGACTGAAAGAACCCGATGCGCATACTGGTGTTGAACGCAGGGTCGAGTTCTCTCAAATGCAACCTGTACGGGGCCGACGGCCAAAATGTCGATGAGGACTGGATCTGGCAGGCGGAAGCGGATTGGAAAGATCTGCCAGGTCCGGCATCGGTTCGCATAGGACAAGCAAACGGCGGAGGAATCGAGAGCGAGGTACGGATCGATTCGCTCGAAGCAATTACAGAGCATGTGCTCCGGTCTGTGGCGTCGCAAGAGGCTCCCGTGATCCAGTCATTCAGGGACATCGATATCGTTGGACATCGCGTTGTACATGGAGGAGAGCGCTACCGCCAAGCCACTCCGCTTACGGCCGAAGTTCGAGCGGGCATCCGCGAATTAGCGCCCTTCGCGCCACTTCATAATCCATTGGCGCTTGCAGTAATCGAAGCCACGGATCGCATCTTGGCGCCATACACGGAGCAAATCGCCGTGTTCGACACCGCGTTTCACGCCACGCTGCCGCCACAGTCGTATGTGTACCCGGGACCGGCGGATTGGGCTGGACGAGGGTTAAGACGCTATGGTTTTCACGGCATCAGTCATCAATATATCGGCGCTAAGGCCGCTGAAGTTCTGAAGAAAGACCCCGGAGAGTTACGAATCGTCACATGCCATCTAGGTAACGGGTGCTCTCTGTGCGCCATCGGCGGCGGAAAGTCCCTGGAGACGACGATGGGATTCACTCCCCTCGAAGGTTTGATGATGGGCAGCAGATCCGGAACGGTCGATCCGGGGTTAGTCATTTACTTGCTGAAACAGGAAGACTTTTCCGCGGAGAGTGTAGATCGCCTGCTGAATCGCGATTCGGGATTGAAAGGACTATCGGGTATTTCAAGCGATTTGCGCCAAGTGCAAGCGGCAGCGGATGCCGGAAATCAACAGGCGGAGCAGGCGCTCCAGGTCTACACTTACCGGCTTGCTTATTTCATTTCAGCGCTGCTCCCCGCCCTGGGCGGCCTGGATGCCCTTGCCTTCGCCGGCGGTGTCGGAGAGAATTCCTGGGCAATTCGTGAGCGCGTGTGCCGGCAACTCAACTTTCTCGGCGTCTTCCTCAATCACGTTTGCAACCGCGAGCCACAAGGCGATTGCGTGATTTCATCGGAAAATTCGCAGGTGGCGGTCTTGCGCGTGCGGACCCGGGAAAACTTGCAAATTGCTCGCGAGTGTCTGCGTCTGAAGGCGGCGGCGCAGCGTGGAAGCGGCGACAGTTCGCAAAGTCGGTTTCATTTATAGATAGAATGCAAAAGGCGGAAAAACCCCATGATGCAATTTCTATTCAGGCTGCGACCTTTTGCGCTGCTCATCCTGCGCTTCGGCATCGGGATCATCTTTTTTACACATGGCTGGGCAAAAGTAATGAACTTGAACGCCACAATGGGAATGTTCGCCCAAAATATGGGGCTTCCCGGGTGGCTGGGAGTGATCGCGGGCCTATTGGAACTTGTCGGGGGCGTGCTATTGATCGTGGGCTTGTTTACACGAATTTGTGGACTGCTCTTTACAATTGAAATGTGCATCGCCATTGCCGCGGTGCATTGGCAAAAAGCGCCGTGGTGGGAAGTGCCTAACTATAACCTGCCGCTTGCCATGCTTGTCGGCTCATTCGCCCTCGCTGTCTTGGGGCCCGGAGTAGCGTCACTCGATTTCGCATTCTTCCGAAACCGCATTTAGCTAATTTGGATTTATGCAGGCCGCAGGGCGTCGGCTAAAGCCAGCCCCCGAAGCCGTAAATTCAGAGCAAGACGCGCCACTGCCCCATCGGTTCGATCTCGCGTCACGCGCAAGACGAGGATATCGTCCCAACATCCACCGGCTAAAATGTTTGTTCTAGAATAGGTTCGGAGTGCCGGGAATTGCGTGATGCTTCCTAGCAGGTATATCGAAGGGCAGGTGAAGGCAAAAAAATTTTAATTGCATACAGACGATTTAAGTTGCATCAAGATGTATTCTCGGCTAAGTTCCAGTAAGAAAGGTGCCAACCCGAATGATTGCGAGATGGCTGCAACTACTACTCATTCCCGCGCTAGCGCTGTTGTTGAGCGCCGCGCCGCCTGCCGTTCAGAAGCGTGGGAAAACACCAGCGGCGGCCGCTGCCACGAATAAGGCGGCTCTCATCGATATCAACAGCGCAAGCGCCGCTCAACTGGAGACTCTGCCGGGAATAGGGGTGGCTTACGCGAGCAAGATTGCCGCCGGACGGCCTTACAAGGGCAAGGACGAGTTAGTGCAAAAAAAGGTAATTCCCGCCTCGACCTACGCCAAGATTAAGGACCGGATCATCGCAAGGCAAAAATAGCCTTACGTGAAGCAAAAGCATGGCTCACCGCGTCTACAAACCGAGGTTGTTCCGCAGTTCAGCAATTTTCTTTGGTTCTTCGTCGCTTTCCTATGAGTGGCGTTTGACAATGGTGACTACGCCACATTGCGTACGTTGCTGAGAATGAGACTTGAATCTTTAACTTTGATCAGCGCTTCGCTGGTTTCTTTGATCCTCTTTTCGACTGTAGCCGTGCAAGGAGCGTCGATTCCTCGCACGGACGACTGGCAGATCGCCGGTCCTTACGGGGGAAGCGCCACGGCGGTCGCAGTGGATTCGCAAAATCCCAAAATCCTGCTGGCGGGCGCCAGGCAATCGCTTCTGTATAAGTCTGACGACTACGGGAATTCCTGGACCCTGCTACCCTTCCCAAAGCGCGCATTCGGCCAGGTCGACGCGATCCTCATTGACCCGCGGGATTCACAACACTATCTGGTTGCACTGTCGGGCACGTCCGATGCGGGTTTATTTGTTAGCTCCGACAGCGGACATACATGGACCGCATCGAAGACACTGAGCGGGTTTACGGTCCGTTCACTCGCCGCTTCCGCTAGCGAACCTGGACGGTTCGTTGCCGGAACCACGCAAGGCGTCTATCTTTCAGCCGATGCGGGGAACACGTGGTCGCGCATTTCCGATCCCATGAACCTGGAGATGTTAGGCATCACCGCGGTTGCGATCGATCCGCAAAATCCACAAATTATCTATGCCGGAACGACGCATTTACCGTGGAAAACCACTGACGGCGGCAAGACATGGGAGTCGATTCACGCGGGAATGATCAACGATTCCGATGTATTTTCGATTTTTATCGATCCGAAGTCCCCGGATCGGGTATTCGCCAGCGCCTGTAGCGGAATTTATCGCAGCGCCAATCGGGGCGACGTCTGGCAAAAGATCCTCGGAATTCCAAACACCTCCCGCCGAACACACGTGATCCGTCTGGACCCGACCGCGCCGGGCACGATCTACGCCGGCACGACCATGGGGCTCTTCCGATCGAACGATGCCGGCGGCACGTGGCGGCAATTGAACGAACAGCAGGTAAATTCGCTGACATTCAGCCCGGCGAAAGCCGACATGTACCTGGCGCTCGAAGAAGGCGGACTGTGGAAGAGCGATGACCAGGGAAAGACTCTGGCTCCTCTGAACAATGGCTTTGTCGCGCGGCGCCTCACCGCGGTAACGGCTGCGGGAAAGCGCCTGTTTGCCATCCAGGCACTGGATGGTGAGAGCACGGGACTCTTCACGAGCGACAACGCCGGCGAAACATGGCAGCGCATATCGGATCCGGTGGGACTCGCTGGTGTGCATCTGGAGAGCATTACGGGCATCCCCGGCAGCGATCAGGTGCTTTTCGCAGCAACTCAGCGGCAATTGTTCAAATCGGCGGACGCGGGGCGCTCCTGGAAACCCATGCTGCTCTCAGGAACGTACAAAGAGAAGGGGAAACCCATTCGCGTGCGAACAGCCAAGGGGCGCTACATCACACGTGAGCGCACCATTGAGCATACGCTACGCCCATCCGCGATTAACAGTCTCACGGCGATCGCGAGTGGCACACACACGGTACTGTTCGCGGCATCTGATCGCGGCCTACTCCGGAGCACGGACGGCGGGAGCAAATGGACGTTCGTAACTGCGGGACTTCTGACACCGTTCCGCAAAGTATTTGCTTCACCGGCGAATGACGGCCGGCTGGTTGCACTTTCGAAGCTAAATTTATATTTTTCGAATGATTTCGGCGAGACGTGGAAAGCGGCCCAGTTTCCGTTAGAAACATCACAAATAAACGGCATTGCGGTACCCCCAGCAAACTCATCTTCCCGAGTGCTAGTGGCCACGTTTCGGGGTCTTTATTCTTCCAAAGATGACGGCCAAACTTGGTTCGTCGTCAACTCCGGATTACCTATATCCACTGTAGAATCAGCCATTTATAGCTCTATTGAGCCTAGTGTTGCCTACGCCGTGGAATTTGGCCAGCTCTACCAGAGCAAGGATGGGGGCGTTCAGTGGAGTGCCGAACCAAGCACTTTCCGAGCCCTGCAGATCCGACAACTCTGGCAACCGGCCCAGTTGCCTGACCGACTGTTTGCCGTAACAAATGATATCGGCATACTCTTTCGCAATCAGGCCTATATCCGTTAACATCAATAATTGGTGTTAGTTATGAAAAATTTGCTTCAGCGGAGGAGAAAATGAATCTTCGGCTCAAACCAAGGCCGATAGCTTCTGCGTTGCTAACGATGGCGCTTTGTGCGTCATTGGCGGCGGCACAGGATGCAAACTCGAGTTCAGCGCAAGCTCAGAGCACAACCAAACCAGCAAGTGCGACTTCCAACGACTTGGGCGCCAACCTTCCAGACACGGTCGAGATCGACCCGTTTGGTGGCGTCAGCATGTTCGGTCAGGTCAATCGTGGCCTCACGATGAAACACCTGACGGGCGGAGCACTGGGCGCCCGTGTAGGAGTCAACGTCAGCAATTACATTGGCCTCGAACTGATGTATCAGTACACGGTTAACAATGTTCGATTTTTAACTCCCACTCAACCCGGTCTGCCACGATACGATTTCGGCAACCGCATTCATGAGTTGGCGTTCAACCCGATCTTTCACTTCACGCCCAAGGGATCTCGCGTTCGGCCGTACGTAACCGTTGGCGCCAGCGCCGTTCAATATACTCCAACGGATTCGGCCAAACGCATTGCACGAGATCCGGCTGTTAATGCGCAATATTTCTCCGGCAACTTGAACGACAATCTGCAAGTGGCCCTCAACTATGGAGGCGGAATCAAATTCCACCTTGCGGACCACTTTGGGCTTCGCCTGGACGCACGTGGTCTGCTCAGCCGGAATCCCACCTACGGCCTGCCGAACTATCCGACGGGCGGCATCTACATACCCAAGAACAACACTCTGAACGGCGTGCAGGTCACCGCAGGATTGATTTTCTATCTCGGAAAGGTAAAGCAACCGCCACCGCCGCCGCCTGCTCCGCCGCCGCCGCCGGCACCGCTAAGCGCGGGAACGATCACCGGCGCGGAAGGCACGCTGTGCCAGGGCAAGCCCATTACGCTGCACTCAACGGCAAGCGATCCCGCAGGCCACCAGCTTGGCTATGCGTGGAAGCTGAACGGTCAGCCACAAGGCTCAAACAGCCCGGATTTCACCTTCACTCCGAACAACGCGGGCGATTTCCAGGTTGAAGTCGACGTAGTGGATGCCACCGATCCGAACCGCAAGGTAACCGGCGGTCCGGTCACGCTGAGCATTAAAGAATACACTGAGCCCGTCATCAGCAGCTTCACGGTTTCTCCAAAGGAACTGAGCTGCCGTGGAGATAACACGACGACGCAGTTGCAGAGCGCGGCCACCGGTTCTGCCTGCGGAGGCAACCTGACATACAAGTGGACCGTATCCGAAGGCAGCGTAACCAACGACAGCACGGCGAACGCGACCTTCGATTCGAAGAGCCTGACCTTCGATCAGAGCGCCTCAACACCACAGACCAAGACGGTAAATGTGACGTTGACCGTAACTGACGAATCCGGCAAGTCCGCGACAAAGACCGACACCATCACGGTGCAGTGTGCGCCGCAAATGGTTCGATTCAACGACATCGTGTTCCCGAAGAACAACAGCCGCGTGAATAACTGCGGTAAGCGCATTCTGATCGACGAGGTCGCTCCGAAGCTCAACGATCCGAATTACACCGTTGTTCTGGTAGGCCACATCGACAACGACGAGCAGCCGAAGAGGGCGCGTCGTGGCCGGACGCTTGACGAGCAGCGCGCGCTGAACGCAGCGGGCGTCCTGACAGGCGGCACCGGAACGTGCGCCAATGTCGATCGGTCTCGTGTCATGATCGACTGGGTAGGGACCGATCAGACGTCCGATACGGAACCGGGCCTCTGCGGAACTTCCACCAGACAAGAAACCAAGGAACGCCGGTCATCACAGGTAAACGAGTCGGACAAGAACCGCCGCGTTGAAGTCTACCTCGTGCCCAAGGGCGCTCCCATGCCCCCGGCAGTGAAGAACGCCAAACCGCTTGATGAGAAAGTGATGAAGCGGCTCGGCTGCCCGAAATAAACACTCACCCAGACAGAACACAAGGGCCGGACGCGAAAGCGCCCGGCCTTTTTCACTTTTTGGCTCAAAATAATGTTCTTCTATGATGGTTTTGCGCGTGGAGTGCGAGTACCGTAACTCCAATAGCGTTATCGATCCACTCATGACCGCTTCCCACCGACATTTCGCTATCGCCTCGTTCCTGACTCTGATTTCGCTTGGATGCTTTGCGTTCCCGATGTACGTCATCCGGCCATTTCGGCATCAAGATCCCCAGGAACTGGCCGTTGCCCTCGCGGTAAAGCAGTTCGGGCCATGGCTCTCGTTGCTGTGCGTGGCCGGCTGCGCGGTTTTCGCGGGGTTTATCTGGAAGCGATCGAATAGGCGCTGGCTCCGCGCGGGAGCCGTTTGTACGGTGCTTGTTTCTGGCCTCGGCGCGTATCTGGCCAGAGTCAACGTATATGAACTGATGTTTCACCCCATTGACGTACCTGCATTCGAGACTGCAAACTCCGCCCGGATCGATGCCGACGATATGGTGATCTCGGTTCGTCTGAAACGAGAGGCCCGCGCCTATCCGATCCGCGAGATGGGCTATCACCACATCGTGAACGATACGGTCGCAGGCGAACCGATCGTCGCCACTTATTGAACGCTCTGCCACACCGGTCTGGTGTGGAAGCGGACAGCCAAAGGGCTGACATTTACGTTCCACCTCGCGGGAATCAATAATCAAAACTTCCTGATGCGCGACGACCAGACGGGCAGTTTCTGGCAACAGATCAGCGGCCGGGCGATTGGGGGGCCGCTAGCAGGGACGCAACTCGATCCCGTTCACAGCGATGAACTGACTTTTGCCCTCTGGCGCGGCGAATACCCGGGCGGAACCGTTTTAAAGCCCGTACGGAAATTCGCCGGCGACTATGAGAGCAAAAATTGGGAAGCAAGAATGGCTCGGGCTCCAACTGTGGTGGATGTAGGCTCATCGGGTCCGAAAGCGCGTGAACTGGTGCTGGGAGTCGAGGCATTCGGGGCAAGCAGGGCGTATCCCGTCAGCCGTATTCTCTCCGAAAAGCTGATTCAGGATCAAATTGGAAGCGAGCCTGTTCTTGTGGCGGTCGGACCGGACGGCAAATCGATCCGCGTTTTTCATGCACGTTTGAAAGAAGGGGAACCCGCGCCGGATTTCTACCGTAGAACGGATATCTCCGCCGTAGCGGCGGCTACGCCGGAACTGCCGATATTTTTCGATTCCGCCACGTTAAGCGAGTGGAATTTCAAAGGCTGCGCCGTATCGGGAAGGATGACGGGCGCCTGCCTGGCGGAGGTTCGCGCCATCAAGGACTACTGGTTTGACTGGCAAACATACCATCCTCAAACCTCGCTTTTTGGGAAACGAATTGGGCCCCGAAAATAAGCTGGCGGCGGCGCCGTAGTCACGCAATCGCGCGCACGACACGGGCCGGCAGCAGGATCAGCGCCTTAATCAACTCAAATACTCCATGGCACGCGATTCCAACCAGCTTAAATGGCAGCAGCAAAACCCAAACCAGCGGA
>JAICLJ010000257.1 GCA_025927575.1 Bryobacteraceae bacterium
AGATTCACTCGGGCCTGCGTATACCCGGTGCTATTTTCCAGAGCTTCGCGAAAAAGCTTTTCGGAGCGGGTGGAATCGCCCATCTGGCCGTACAGCACGCCGAGGTTGTTCTGGCATTCGGCGCACTGAGGATTACTGGCAAGCGCCGCTTTGAACTGGCTCTCGGCATCCTGAGTGCGCCCAGCCGCCAGATAGGAGAGCCCAAGTTGGTTCCGGGCCTGGGAGAATGAGGGATCGAGAGCAACCGACTTTTCAAGCGAAGCGATGACGCCGTCCTTTTCGCCGAGTTTCGCCTGTGCCAGCGCAACATTGTAATAGGTTTTGGCGTTGTTAGGGTCGAGTTTCAACGCGTCGCGATACCCCTGAATTGCGGATTGCGGATCCCCTTCCTGTAACGCCTGGTTGGCGCGATTGGCGGTGGTTCCGGCGATATCCTCCTGCCGCTGCTGCGTCTTCCGCTCTTTGAATTTGGCAAGCTCTTGCTGCGCCTGATCGTTCTGGTTCAACCGGCGTAACACGTTGGCGAGTTGAAAGAGAACTTCCTCGGAGTCCGGGCGGAGCTGCCGCGCTTCCTCCAAATGTTGCTTCGCCTCCGCGAATCTCCCGAGCCGCATCAGAACGAAGCCGTAGTTGTACTCCGATCCGTAGTCATGCGGGTTTTCCTTCACGGCCAATTTTAAGTCCGCGGCAGCCTTGTTGTAATCTGCCGTGCCGCGATACACCAAGCCGCGCAAATAATGGGCTTCGCCATTATTGGGCTCGCGCCGCAGTACTTCGTTGAGAAGGGGCAGAGCCTCCGGCTGGCGATCGAGCCCAATCAACGCCTTGCTCAGGGAAAGGCGCGCCACGCCGTTGGCGGGCTCTAATTTCAGCACTTCTCTAAAATGTGGAACCGCCTCCCCATATTGCTTTTCCCGCCCGTAGAGTGTCGCCAGATTGAACTGCGCCAGCGCCGATTTTGGATGCTCCGAGACGGTGCGTCCGAGCAACTGAATTGCCTCGGCCGCCTTGGCATTGTTGTACAACGCTTCCGCCAGCGCCACCTGATGGCCGATGTCTTGAGGTTCGAGGGCGACCGCTTGGCGCAAGTAGGCAATCCCGGCGGTGTAGCGCTTCTCCGCAGACAAGACTTCGCCTAAATGATGCAAGGTGTCGGCGGATTGATCGTTCAGCTTTAGCGCTGCGCGAAACTCCGACTCAGCGCCTGGCAGATCGTTGAGGCTCTGAAGGACGCCGCCTAGCGCCCGGTGAGCATCAGCGGAGCCGGGGTCCTGTTTCACAAGCGTACGCAGTTCCTGTGACGCGCGGTGCAATTGACCGCTTTGCGCAAGCACAAGCCCCAGGTTGTATCGCGCCCGAAAGGAGCGCGGATCGGCCTTTAAGGCCGCCTCAAACGACGAAATGGCGCAAGCTGTGTTCCGGTGCGTGCCAAACCAGGCGCCTAACGCATTGTAGGCATCAGCGGGCTTGGCGCTATTTGTCGTCTGGCGTTCTAGCTCGGCCGGTCCCACACAGGGACGCAGCGTCTGGGCGGAAACGCAACATGTGAATGCAAAAAGAAGTGCCGGCGTTCGCATGTATGAATACAGGATAATGCGAGCCGCCCAAGAACCATGCCAGGCGAAAGCGCACGGCCCACAAAATCAATAAAAAGGGGGCGAGGCATGCCTCACCCCTACAGCAGATTGCGAACTATGTGCAGGGACGGGCGTACCCGCCCCCGAGCACTTCCGCCTTCCAGCTCAGAAAATAATCTTCAATCCAAATTGCAGCGTCCTCTCCGAGTTCGCCGTGCTGGTAATGTGACCGAAGGTGTCGCTATTACTCAGGTTTGTGGCCGGTGTGCCGAGAATGGCGGTGTTCGGCAAATTAAACGATTCGGCTCGAAACTCAACGCTCCTTGATTCCAGAAATGGAAACGACCGGAAAACCGATGCATCGATATTCCACACAGGAGCGGAACGCAGCCGGTAACGGCCTAGATTACCAAACGTGTATGCGGCGGGAGCCGCGAATGCGGCGGTATTAAACCATTCCTGGGCAGTGGGGTTGGATAGATTCGGATCGCCAACCAAATTGGGTCGTAAGTAGCCGGTATTTCCGGTGTTGGCGCTGTCTCCATCAACGCTGAGGTTATAAGGCAAACCGGAGCGGACGGAAGTAATTGTATTCGCTTGCCAACCGCCAAGAATGTAGTCCACGAACCGGTTACCGGTTGAGAATGGCTTGCCTTTGCCAAACGGCAATTCGTAAACAATATTCACGCTCATGACGTGAGTGAGATCGTAACCAGAGACGCTCCGATCGTTGTTGAAGTTGTAGGGATCCTGGACCGACTGACCTTCGACGCCGTACCAACCGGACGATCCGATATCGATCGCCTTCGAGTACGTGTAAGAAACTTGATACGCGAGGCCGCTCGAGAATCGCTTGTCAAACATAAATTGAAGAGCGTTGTAATTGCCGCGGCCGATGCTTCGGTCGTAGAAGGTTGGATGAATATAAGGATAGGGTGCCCGCGCTTTCGGGTCACCAGGTCCCGGTGTGAGTGCCACGTTGTAATACCCACCCAAATCAAGCCGTCGGCTGCCCGAACCCACATAATCCACCGAAACCGTCGTCGAGTTGTTTAACTGCTTGGCAATTCCGAAATTCCACTGCATCGAATACGGATTCTTGTTGTAGGGATCGTAAAACCACTGCACTTGTTCGAAAGGCGTTGGCGCGGGAAAGAGTCCAGCCCCGGACGCGAACGGATCCTGCCCGATAACGGTGGGCCTCGGCTGGCCCGCAACAGGCACATTCAGGTTGTTGGCGAGCTGCTGACCCACGTCGGGCCACGAGCCTTCATAGTTCTGTGATGTCTGCGTAACAGCGGCCCAATTGTCGTAGAAGATTCCGAAGCCCGCCCGGATGGCCGTCGTATCCGTGAGGCGATACGCCAATCCCACGCGCGGCCCCCAGTTCGTAGTGGTGTCGTGATAAATCTTGCCGTTATCCGAAACCACGACGTGCTCCGGAAGAGTGCCGTCGCCCGGAATGCAAGGCGCATGGCCACGCTCGCTGCACGGCGGTGGAACCTTCTGCACTACGTAGGTACCGTTATTAAAGTTGACGGAGCCGGTCTCGATTCCGCCGTTCTGGCCAATCGTGCTGTCCTTGCCATAGGGTGGAATGAACGTCCGGTCGTAGCGCAGGCCCAGATTCACGGTCAGCTTCGGCGTCGCCTTCCAGGAGTCCTGGAAATAAAATCCCATGACGCCGCCCCATCGAGTAGTTTCGTGGACGTTGCGACGCCCGGCACTATCGGGCACATTCAATAAGAACGATGCCATCGAGTTGCCGGGGAATAGGTCCGGACGCGATGGATCGGATGTCTGCTGGTACGCATAATCGCTATTTGCGTTGTTGTAGAGCGATTCGAACGTGCTGCTGTTCAATTCGCCGCCAAAACGCAGCGTGTGGTTCCCCATGATTTTCGAAACGTTCGCTTTCCACTGGTGGACATTGGTTTCGTTCGGATTCAGAGACCTGCCCGCCCCGGGAATACCGCTGTAACCGCTGATTCCAATTCCAGGCAAGACTGTCTCGCCACCGATAAAGTTCCCAGCGAAATTATCGGAGAATCCTAAGCTGCTGATCGTATCCGGCGACAAGTTGTTGTACACCGTGCTGCTGTTCGTTTCCTGATGGGACCTGCCATACTGTGCCTGGAGCACGAGGCTGGGACTAAAGGTGTGAACCCAACTTGCGCCATAATTTTGGCCGGGATTATCCGTTACGCTGGTCGCGATTCCCGGAAAGCCACCCGACCCGGAGGTGTCGTAGTACAGAGCGCTGTAACGAAACCAGAAGAAGTCTTTGCTGCCCAACGTTTGGTCGATGCGAGCCGTGAATTCGTTTTGGTTCTGGATGAATGGAGTGTTGTCTTCCGCGTTGTTGTTCGAAACACCGGTGTCAAAGATTGGCGGCCGGATCTGCTTGTAGAAATTCACGAAGCGGGGATCGATCAAGTTCGCCGGAATCTGGTTATTTGCGAATGGAGTACGAATAAAGCTGCCTGGATTTGCGGGGTCTTCTATTGTCGAAAACGGGTTGAACGCCTGGGCTTGCCCGGCTAGATTGCCGGCAAGCTCCGCATCGGTTGGCACGTGCAGGAACGAATTCGCCGCTTTGGAATACCGGAACCCCTCGTAAGCGCCAAAAAAGAATGTCTTATTCCGCCCGTCGTAAAGCTTTGGAATCATCACCGGGCCGCCGGCTGAAACGCCAAACTGATTCTGCCGGAACACAGTGGCTTGTTTCTGAAACGTGTTGCGCGCATTGAACGCATCGTTGCGCAAAAATTCCCATGCCGAGCCGTGCAACTGGTTGGTGCCGGATTTGGTCGCAACATTGATTACGCCGCCGAGCACGCCTCCGAACTCCGCCTGATCGTTGTGAGAGTTCACCTTAAACTCCGCGATCGAATCGATAATCGGGGGAACGGCGTACGTGCTCGAGAATGCGCCCTGATTATTCAGGCCATCCGTCATAAAGAAGTTACTGCGGTTCGTCTGCCCGTTGATCGCCGGGAAGCTGAACGCAGTTCCCGAAGCCACGTTGCCGAACCCGCCGGAATTTTGCGAAACGCTCACCGGCGCGACTCCCGGCGTAAGCGAGAGCAACTGCGTGAAATTGCGCCCGTTTAACGGGAGGTCGACGACTTGCTTGGCAGAAACCACCGCGCCCAATTCGGCCGTCGCGGCCTGCACCAGTTCTCCGGAGGCCTCAACGGTCAAAGTTTGTTGCACCTCGCCGACTTGCAACGTGATATCAAGCGTCGCGGTTTGGCTCACAGCCAGCGTGAACTGGGGAATGCTGGTCGTCTGAAAACCCTGCCCGATCGCTTCCAGCGTGTAAGGCCCAGGCGTGATGTTTAAAAACACGTAGTTTCCGGCGCTATTCGATTGCGTGACATGTTCCACGGTCGTGCCGGTGTTTCGGAGCGTGAGCTTCACTCCAGGAACGACGCTGCCGCTAGAATCGCGGACAATGCCCGTCAGGGAGGCGGAGGAAAGCTGTGCGTGGGCGGGAAGGACACAAATTCCGAAAATGGCAGCGGCCAGAATCAGAACGAAACAGCGGGAAGACGTAGGGGAAGGCATATGGTTCTGCTCCTCATAGACGGTTACTTTAGCGATGAACGAAGTAATCGAATTGGATTAGATATATCACGGGATCGGGCCTCGGTGCAAGTCTTTATAATGTTTTCCGGTTAACGGTAACGAGACAATATTGGGTCCGGCTGGCTGCAGTTAACCCGCTAACTGATAAACATAGAGATCTTCACAAAAACGTTGACCTCCCGTACTCGATTAACCGAATGAGCTCATCGAGAAACTTGAGCGCGAACTTTGGTGACACGAGGCGAACGCACAAGTATCAAATACGAAGCGATTCCGATTATCAAAACAACCCAGATTGCCTGCATCGGAACCTGATAGCCGCCGCTTTTTTGCTTAAGCCATCCGGTCAAGAGTGGAGCAGCCACTCCGCCGAGATTAGAGGCGCAATTCTGGATTCCAGCGATCCGGCCCATCGCTCTCCCGGGAACAAGTGTTTGCGTCAAGGCCCAGTAGTTCGC
>JAICLJ010000287.1 GCA_025927575.1 Bryobacteraceae bacterium
CCGCGCGTTCCAATTTGTCGTGGACGCGCTGCAAGGAAGGCAATAAAAAGTGAAATGCTTGTACTCGACCTTCCGCGCTCTGCATGTCGAACTTAGCGCGCGCCACATCCGCAAGCCACCGAAAGTAGGTCGGCGCCGAATCCGCCAGACGCCGATAATTATCCACGCCTTGTTGCTGAATAAATTCGTCGGGATCGGCGTCTCCCGGCAGCGTCAGGATATTGACGCGCAATCCCTCCGCCAGGAGCAAATTGATGGAGCGCTCCGTTCCGCGCGCTCCGCCGGCATCCGGATCGAAGTTCACGACGACATGGCCGGCATTCGCTTCTGTCTGGGCAATCTGGCGCTTAATCGATCGCACCTGCTCGTTCGTCAGCGATGTTCCGCAACTGGCGACCACGTTCTGGATGCCAGCCTGATAAATGCCGATCACGTCCATATAGCCCTCGACCAGGATCATTCGGTCGAGCTTTCGCGCCTGTGCTTTCGCGCGGTGCAGATTGTAAAGTACAAACGTCTTCCGATAGATCTTCGTTTCCGGCGAGTTCAGATATTTGGGCTGATCGTCCTGGCCCAGCGCACGGCCGCCGAAGGCAATCACTTTGCCGGATTCGTTGTGAATGGGAAAAATCAGGCGGTTGCGGAATCGATCGTAAAAACCTGCGCTCTCCTGGCGTTTGGCAATCAGTCCCGATTCCTCCATCAATTCCGGTCCGAATCGCTGTAGACGTTGCACCAGTTGCTGGCCGCGCGCATCCGCCAGCCCTAAACGAAATTCACGCGATGCTCCGGGCGAGACGCCCCGCTTCTCCAAGTAGCGGCGAGCATCGGCTCCGGCAGGTCCATTCAAATTCTCTTCGAACGTACGGGCGGCGATCTCGTGCATTTCAAAGAGCGCATCGCGCGAGCGCGCCTCCGGGTCGTCAGGCCGCTGCCTCGGCGGCATCGGAATGCCGTAACGGTCCGACAGTAGCTTCAGCGACTCCCAGAACGTCGTGCCTTCGATCTCCATCACGAATTTTATGAGATCGCCCTTGGCATCGCATCCGAAGCACTTATAAAACTGGTGGACGCTGTGGACGCCAAACGAGGGAGTTTTTTCGGTATGAAACGGACATAATCCCACGTGCCTCGGACTGGCGCCATTTCGTTTCAGCCGCACGTAGTGTCCCACTACATCGACAATGTCGAGTTGCGACTTCAATTGGTCGACAAAATCCATGCGGCAATCCGGGCTTGACTGATACTTTCACAGGGTAGCAACAGTTCAGTGGTTCGTGGCGACCTATCACGCGATCTGACCGACCCATTCGTCTAGAAGCGCATCCGGGCTGCTATCGAGATCGACCTCGCGACTTGTTATAGCGTTGTTTCCCTCCATGAAAACGGCGACAATGCCTTCCGCCGTTGGCCGCAGTTCCAATCTGCGCTGCCGCAGCTCAAAACGGAGGGAGCTACCGAGCCAAGCCATGTAAATCTTCGCGCGCAATTTGTGGCCCATTACGGCGGCTGCATCCATCAGATTCCTGGTAAACTCGCTGTTCTTCAAGCGATCCGCCCAAGGTGCGGCGGCAAGAGCGCCGTCCCGCTCGCTCTTGCGGCGTTCCTCGATCAGCGGATCGCGCTCGTCTCGCGATTCCAGGCTCTTCAACGTATTTTCCAGGTTGTCTAGGTAACTCATAGCCTTTCATCTTTTGACGCGAAGCGCTGAAAAACGATGCTTGCTTTCTGATCGGTTTTGATAGGGAAATTTACTTGATCAAGCCTGCGTCCAAATCCTGACGCCAAATGATGAAGTTCGCTCCCAAACGCAAGCTGGCAAGATGAATGAAGACGCGATGCTGATTGTTCATGTACATGTCCAGGTAAAGCCCGAGCACGTTGAGGCCTTCCGGCTGGCAACTATTGAAAATGCACAGGCAAGCATTCAAGAATCGGGAGTTGCGCGATTCGATGTCGTGCAACAAACTGACGATGCTACTCGTTTCGTTCTGATCGAGATCTACCGCACACCGGAAGCTTCGGCGCAGCACAAAGAGACGGCGCATTACACGAAATGGCGCGATGCCGTAGCCGAAATGATGGCGGCGCCGCGAGCGAGCGTGAAGTTCCATCCGGTCTTTCCCAAGGCGTACGCGTAATGCCTGGCTCGTCGTTTGAATTCGCCACCGCCGG
Source organism: Bryobacteraceae bacterium (assembly GCA_025927575.1). Classification (GTDB taxonomy): domain Bacteria; phylum Acidobacteriota; class Terriglobia; order Bryobacterales; family Bryobacteraceae; genus KBS-96. The sequence continues at coordinate 2,176 of JAICLJ010000287.1, forward strand.
ACGCATTCTATTTGGTAGGGGTCGTGTGATCGATGCGATTTCGGCGGCAAAGCAGATGGGGTCACGCGCCCTGCTAGTAACCGGCAGATCCGCTAAACGCACAGCCGGATTTGAAAAGAACCTTGCCGATGCCGAGCTGCTCGGCCTCGCTATACGAATTGAAGGCGAGCCCACTGTGCCGGCTGTTTCGCACGCCGCATTGCTTGCCTCCGAAGCCGGCTGCGACGTTGTCATTGCTCTGGGAGGCGGCAGCGCGATCGACGCGGGGAAAGCGATTGCCGCATTGCTCACGAATCGGTCCGACCCTCTCGATTATCTTGAAGTGATTGGCAAGGGCCGCGCTCTTGAACAGGCGCCCGCACCCTGGATCGCGATTCCTACGACGGCGGGTACAGGCGCTGAGGTTACGCGGAATGCCGTCCTTGCCTCGCCGGAACACCATGTGAAAGTCAGCCTTCGCAGCCCATTCCTGCTGGCTCCTGTTGCGATTGTCGATCCGGAGCTTACTCGTGGCTTGCCGCCAGAAGTCACGGCAAGCAGCGGACTCGATGCGCTCACACAGTTAATTGAAGCATATGTTTCCGTGCGCGCCAATCCCTTAACCGACAGCTTCTGTAGCGACGGATTGCCCCGGGCTGCCCGCGCCCTGCCCCGTGCTTTTCAAGACGGAAGCGACATGGATGCGCGAACCGATATGGCGCTTGCGAGCCTGATGAGCGGTCTGGCTCTGGCAAACGCCGGGCTTGGCGCGGTGCATGGTTTCGCGGGCCCGATAGGAGGCAGGTTCACGGCCCCTCATGGAGCGGTATGCGCCGCGCTGCTGCCGCACGCCACGAGAGTAAACATCGAAGCACTACAAGAAAGACAGCCCGACAGCGAAGCCTTGCGGCGTTATGAAGTGATCGCCCGTATGTTGACTGGAAATCAAGAAGCGGGCGTCGGGGAACTGAACCCGTGGCTGACTGAACTATGCGGCCGGCTGCAAATTCCCGGCCTTCACCAATACGGAATGCGAGAGTCGCACGCGACCGAACTGTGCGCAGGCGCCGCGCGCGCCAGCAGCATGAAAAGCAATCCCATCGCCCTTACGAACGAGGAGTTGAAAGAAATCCTCGTGCGATCGTTATGACAGCGCGCTGTCCGCAAGCGCTCGTTTCAAGAATTGCGGGATGGCATCGATGTAATACCAGGTCCGACTGGGCACAACGTAATGATGCATGACCGCGCGCGGATTTCGAACTTCGCGGCGTTCCGGTGAAATCAGGTAGTCTTCCGGGGGTGCTGGTTCGCCACCGGATTCGCTCATCAGCATTGCCGTTAGAGCCTGTTCCGCAAAATGATTCAATTCGCCTGCAGGTAGACGGCTCGCCCAGTACTCGAGCCGCTCCCAATCGATGGATGGCGAGTAGAAGCCGGAGATGCCGGTATTCACTCGCGGCGGCATCGATCTTCCGAACACAGCTCGCAGTACGTCCGCCGAATAGCCGTAGGAGTCCTGAAAATCTTGCATGTAAACCGGTTGCCGGCCCTCGCATAGCCAGCGGATGAGGAAGACTGGCTCGCGATAGAAGAGGATGTCGGAGTCAAGAAACAATCCGCGCCCGCTGCCACCTGCATGCACGTCCAAAATCTTCCTCATTAGCGGCAGCCGGTCGCGCATTTTCCGCATGGCGGGAAAGCGAGCGGACGGTAAATGCGCATCAACCAGCGCCGTGGCTTGTTCCGTAGTAATACGCTGCAGGCACGGTATGATGCGGCGCATCTCGTCCCATTGGTGGCTCCGCAGTGTGCCGTCATCGTGCAGGATTGGAATCAGATTGAGACTGGAATGCCTCAACAGCGAGTATATGCAGAAGCATGTGAGATGCCAGTGCGATTCGCCTGCCATGAAATGAACGCTAACCGGATCGGTCTTCCACCGAATCTGCAGAGCCGGCATCCGTTTGGGGGCGTCGAACGACCTTAAAAGATTCAGGTGTTTGCGAATGGCGAGCGGATACCCGAGTTCCGGCCCGTCGCGCGGTATCCATTCCCGCAGATGCTTCACTCGCCAGAATCCAAGTCCATGGCGAGCGTTTGCGCGATCAGTCATGCGCGGTGAACAATCCGGACGATCGAGAAAACCTCGATTCCACAAACTCCTTTAGGTCGTAGTCAGCGCCTTCAAACCAATGATGCCGATAACGATCAGCGAGACGCATAGGAGGCGGAGCAGCGATGCGGACTCGCCGAACACAAG
>JAICLJ010000267.1 GCA_025927575.1 Bryobacteraceae bacterium
ACGTGAAGTCCGCGGGCTGGTCGAAGGCGGCGGGATTGAACCAAAGGTCCGGGCCCTGCTGTGGAACCGAGGGGTCCACTCCTTGGACTGAGTTCACCGTAAGGCCGGTGATGACGCCGCCCGTGTTGTTGAACGCCGGATGTATCGCCAGCGGAGCGCCGTCGTCGATATGGGCCGCGCCGCTAATGGACCAGCCCGTCACGAGAGGCCGGCGCCAATCCACGTAATTGAAAAATGGTTTGTTCGCTCCAATCGGCAGCTCGTAGACGTAGCTGAGCTGCAATTCCTGCGGGGGGCTATACGGCGTCTGCGCCCAATCGTTTTGACGGTTGAAGAGATCCTGAATGCCGTGGGGCCCGGAGTAGTCGTCAAGCTGCTTGCCGAACTCATACGAAGCACGGACGGAGAGCCCGTATGAAGCGCGCTTCTCCACACGAAGATAGGCGGCATCGCGTTGGTAACGGCCAGCCGGATAGAGGTCGAACAAATCGAAGCTGGTGTATTGCGGGAAGGGCCGCAGCGAGGCACTGAAGCTCTGGTCGTTGAGAAGATCCCGGTAGGTTAGCGCGTCTGGTCTGATCGCGTTTGGGTTGGCCGAGCCGTTTCCCACGAAGAGATCGCGTCCGCCTTCGTAATAAGCGCCTGCCGTAACCACCAGCGAGAACGGCAATTGACGCTCAATCGATGCCGAAGCGGATTGGTAGACCGCTTCGCGGCCAGTCAGGTCCATCCAATCGGCGACGGCGCCGTTAGCGGCGTCAGGACGGAGGTCCGGCAGCGTGTGCGGCAGTGGCGGTAGTCCCTTGTCGAGATCGACAGCCGGCGTGAGTTGATTATTTTGAGAGATGATGGCTTCGCGCGAGTTGAATCCCTGGGTGGCCCATTGCCCGGAGTAAATCGGCATCTGCTCGTGAGAACGAGCGTAACTGGCGCGGATCACCGTGTCCGAACTGCCGCCCGGATTCCAAACGATGCTCGCGCTCGGACTGGCGCTGTAGATCGTGGGCCGCATGCCATCGCTAATTCCATCGCGGCCGGCGAACACAAGCGCTCCCGGTTGGCCGTTCGCCGGATTGATTGCAGCAGGGTCCACCGTGCTCTGGCGGTTGTACTTCTCGGTGCGGGCGCCGTGCCGGTTCAGGTTAACTTTGATCGTGATGCTCAGCGCTTTCGATATCTGGTACTTATCGCTCAAGCTCAATAGTCCCGAGGTCTGGCGGAAGTACGATGGCGCGGTCACGAACGTGCGCTCGGCGTAATCGGGGGCTCCGAGCAGGAAACTCGCAAAGGCGTGGCCCGTATTGATGATCCCCGGAAGACTCGTCAGGCCCGACGAAAAGTTGTAATAGCCGGACGGATACTGCGGCCAGAACACGTTCACCTGAGCCTGCGCAAATTCGGCGTACAGACTAAGCGAATGCTTGCCGCGGCGCGTCGAAATTCCGTCGCTCCAATCGAACTTGTTCCGCGCGACACGAGATTCCGGGAATCCGGTTCCGAATCCCACGTAGGGGTCGATTTGATAGACCGGGAATGGCGTTTCATTCGCCGTCGTGGACCGGGAGGTGTTCATGGACGCCTTGAAGGCGGCGGTTTCGACGGTCTTTGGCGACACCGTCAGCACATATTGGACAGAGCCCTTGCGAGTTTGAAAATCCCGGTCGGGAGCCCCTGGGTTCGCCTCCGTGGGAAACCAGCGCGGCGATCCCAAGAAGCCGTCCGACAAGTTGAAATCGAGGCTGAGACGGTGCTTACTGCCGAAAGTCTGGTCCACATTGCCGAGGAAGCCATCCGCCAGGTTCGTAGCAGGCGAGTTGATAAACAGATTGTTTTGGAAAAAAGGGCCGACGTTTGTATTGGGCGCCGGGTATAGCGACAAAGCGTCACGAGAGACGCTGCTAATGCGGCCGGAAGGAATTCGGTTATCCGGAAAAGGTTCGCGCAGATACTGAAGGTTTGTCGTCGAGACGTCCTGGCGAGGATCGAAGTTCGGATTGGGACGCGTGGCCGCTGGGTCGTAAATGGGCAACGTATTCCCCGACTGATCCACGGTTTTCGAGAAATCGCCCAGCCGTTCAGGGAGCGTCGGCGCTGTCCTGAGATAAGTGTGGGTAATGCGCTCACGGACTCCCTCGTAGGAAAGCGAAAAAAACGTATTACTTCGCGCCGGTAAGATCTTCGGGATGATGAACGGCCCAGAGACATTGAAGCCGAATTGATTCCGTTGGAGAAGCGATTTGTCTTCACCGCGTTGTTTGATCTGGTGAGGCACGGCATCGAGCACATCATTGCGGAAATTTTCGAAGACGCGGCCGTGCCAGGCGAGCTTGCGTGCCGCTGGCCCGGCTTGTGAATTGACCTGCTCCGGACGAATACCGAGAGACTCTGTTTCGGTCTTGAATTCCTTGGCAGCACGCTCAAGCTGGGTGTCGCTTTCAGCGGAAGGACCGGCTGCGGAATTCATGGCGGCGAGCACAAAGCAGGGATAGAGCAAGAGAACCAGCACCCGAACCGTCATTAAAATTAGTTTACTTGCAAGCGGAAAATAAGCCGTCTGGTGGAGCGCCGTAAATGTCCGGCCCCGAGCGTGATTCTAGCTAGAACTTTGAGCGCGCTCGCCGTGCGCGCCCGGGGACGGTCTATTCAGGCTGCGCCCTACACGTCCAGATTCCGGACGTCCAATGCATTCTCTTCGATGAACTTACGACGCGCTTCCACGTCTTCGCCCATTAGCGTCGAGAAGATCGGTTCGGTTTCGGCGAAGTCCTTCAAATCGACTTGCAGCAGCGTGCGCGTTTCCGCGTTCATGGTCGTCTCCCAAAGCTGCCCGGCATTCATCTCACCAAGCCCTTTGTAACGTTGAATGGATACTTCGCGGCTGCCTTCGTTCTTGATATAGGCCAGCAATTCACGCCACCCCGGAATCAGTTCGCGGCGGCTGTCCTTCACCACCGTGAATGGTGGCTTATTGTATTTGGCCGTCTGTTTCACGAGCGCGCGCAACCGGCGATACTCCGGGCCGGCCACGAACTCGGTGTTGATATAACGCGTGGCATTCGTCGGATCTTTGTAACTGGCCATCCAGGCCGAATGCTCTTCGTCTCGCTCCATGCTGGCGTCGAGCTTCACGGCTTTCAAACGCTCCGACAGCGCCTTCACCTTGGCTTCGTCCTGCAAATCTGTTTTGGCATCGATGCCGAGGTCGACGTCCAGAAGGACATCCACAATGCGCGAGTCGCGAACGCGCCGCTCCATGCGCTGGCACACTTGCTGCAGTTCGTCGAGAGACATCAGGTAATTGCGAAGTTCCGTGCCTTCGATTCTCTCGACATTCGCCGGATCGATTCCGATTTCCACGTGCAGATTTTCGATCGCGCGGCGCAGGATTTCGCGCGTGAATTCTTTGTCGTTCTTGATGTACTTCTCGCTCTTCCCTTTTTTGATTCGATAGAGCGGAGGCTGCGCGACAAATATTTTGCCGCGCGTGATCAGCTCCTGCATATGCCGGAAGAAAAACGTCAACAGCAGCGTGCGGATATGTGAGCCATCGACGTCGGCATCGGTCATGATGATGATTTTGCCGTAACGCAGCTTGGCCAGGTCGAAATCCTCGCCTCTGCCGATGCCGGTGCCGATCGCCGTAATCATTGCCCGAATTTCTTCGTGCCCCAGCATCTTGTCGTAGCGGGCTTTTTCGACGTTCAGGATTTTGCCCTTCAATGGCAGGATGGCTTGATATCGGCGGTCGCGCCCGCTTTTCGCCGTGCCGCCGGCCGATTCGCCCTCAACCAGGAATAGCTCGCAGCGATCCGGGTCGCGCTCCTGGCAGTCCGCCAGCTTACCCGGCAACCCGCCGGAATCGAGTGCGCCTTTACGCCTTGTCAGATCGCGAGCTTTGCGTGCGGCTTCACGCGCGCGCGCCGCGTCAATCGCCTTCGAGACGATCTTTTTCATCACGGACGGGTTCTTGTCGAAGAATTCGCCAAGCTTCTCGTTGATCAGTTGGACAACCTGGCCCTGGATGTCTGAATTCAGCTTGCCCTTGGTTTGTCCTTCAAACTGTGGCTGTGGCAGTTTCACGCTAATGACCGCTGTCAGGCCTTCGCGCACGTCGTCGCCTGTCAGATTCTCTTTCACATCGCGAAAGAGACCGCCTTGCTGACCCGCGGAATTGATGGTGCGCGTCAGCGCGCTTCGGAAGCCGCTAAGGTGCGAGCCGCCGTCAACTGTATTGATGTTGTTCGCGAAGCTGAAAATCGTTTCCGAGTAGGAGTCGTTGTACTGCAGCGCGACTTCCATGTACAACTTGCCGTTCGGCATGTCGCGCTCACCTTCGAAGTAGATCGGCTTGTCGTGCAGAACCGTCTTGCCGCGGTTCAGGTGCTTGATAAATTCCGCGATGCCGCCGCTGTAGAAAAACTGCTCTTTGCGTTCATCGTCGCCGCGTTCATCGATGAGAACGATTTTCAGGCCCTTATTCAGGAACGCAAGCTGTCGCAATCGATTCGCGAGGATATCGAAATCGAAATGCGTCGCCGTCATGATGGTCGTATCGCCCTTGAAGGTGATCTTCGTTCCGGTCTTGTTGGCTTTTCCCGTCTGGCGCAGGGGAGCTTTCGGGATGCCGCGTTCGTAATCCTGCTCCCAGGTGCCCTTGTCGCGCCAAATCTCAAGGTGTAGCGTCTCGCTCAGCGCGTTCACGCAACTCACGCCCACGCCGTGAAGACCGCCGGAGACCTTGTACGTGTTCGAATCGAACTTGCCGCCGGCATGCAGCCTGGTCATGACAACTTCCGCCGCCGACACGCCTTCCGCCTCATGCATCTTCACAGGGATACCGCGGCCATTGTCCACAATCGTCACCGAATCGTCGCTATGCAGCGTGACAGTGACCTCCGTACAGTACCCAGCCAGCGCCTCGTCGACAGAGTTGTCTACGACCTCATAGACCAGGTGATGCAGACCGGATTCTCCGGTCGAGCCAATGTACATCGCCGGCCGGAGCCGCACCGCTTCCAATCCTTCTAATACTTTGATACTGCTTGCGTCGTAACTCTGTTCGTTAGAGGCCACTGTTGTTGCCATATTTTGCATCTTGTTTTCTTCTCACTTGCCCGCGCGCTTCGGTTAAGGCATCAGATCCGCATCGGCATGACGACGTAGCGGTAATTAACACCCTCGGTCATCGCTTTGGGCCGCAATTCACCCGCGCTGTTCGAATCTCTGAAATGGAATTCGACTTCCGTCTGATCGGAGACGCGCAGGAAATCCAGCAGATATTGCGCGTTGAAACCGATCTCCAGATCCGGGCCGCTATACTCGAT
>JAICLJ010000112.1 GCA_025927575.1 Bryobacteraceae bacterium
CTCAACCGAGCGCACATCGATGCGGGTCAATCGCCGGACTGCCTCAGAAAAATGGCGATCGGCGCGCGGGTAGTCTTGGGTCCATAAAGAAGCCCCCTCGCGCCAGTCGCCATCGAAGCGGCCCCGGTAACCGTCATTCGGACCAGGGGGAAACATCAACCGCGCGAACGCCCATTCCGATTTAGCGCCGGCATCGTCGGGAAGCGGGATGTCGCCGACATGGTATTCCACGCCTGGATATTCACGGAAGGGCTCGGGGCGCTGATTCGAAGCGTGGCGCACTGAGGCGCACAGGGTACCGAGAAAGGCGGCGGCGCAACTGAATTGCCACAACTTCTTCGGCACGTTCATGAAGGACTACCCTGGTCCGAGCATATCGCAAGGGCCTCGAAGCTATCGCCTGCCGATCAGGCCTTGACCGAAGACGCAAGTTCTCTCGCCGGAGCGGCGATATCCTGACGCTCGGGAATGGCGCGCAAAGGCCGGAATTCGACACTAGCGCCGCACCCGCTGTACGCCATACGCCCCGCCCAGTACTTGGCGTCCTCCAGGCCGGCGCACTCAATAATGTAGTAACCACCCAGTGCCTCCTTCGTTTCGGCAAACGGCCCATCTGTAATGGCGATCTTTCCCTGCCGTTCGCGTACAGTAAATGCGGCGTTAACGGATTCGAGCGGGCTTGCTCCTTTAAAAACGCCGCGGGCTGTCGCCTCGTCAATAACAGCCCAACTACGGCCGATTGCGGCCGATTTTTGCTCGAGCGTCATTTGCTCCCTATGGGCTTCGTCCAGGTAAATCAAGAACATGTAATCCATTGCTTATTCTCTTCTCCAGCCTCGCCTTTCTTCGACTCTATGAGTCTGGCTTACAGTGATACGACGAATGGATTCTTCAAAATCGACAAAACGGCGCAAAAATAATTTTGCGGCCTCCTGCAGGACTCTAAATGTGTAAAATCGGTTACGTCCCTAAGAAGCCTTTGCAGGGAAATTCAGCCACTATGAAGAGAACTCTCTTATTTCTGCTCATTGCCTCTGCCGCGGCCTGGGGTCAAACTCCCACGGCGCCTCCGCCGGTAAGGTCGCCTGAGGTGCATCCCGACAGGACCGTTACGTTCCGGTTCAGAGACCCGAACGCCCTGGAGGTCAACCTCGCGCTGGACGGCAGGAAAGCGGTTGCGATGCAGAAAGACGACCAGGGCGTCTGGAGCATCACTACGGAACCGCTCGACCCTGAGATTTATGGATACTCATTCGTTGCGGATGGCGTTCACCTGATCGACCCGATGGATTCTCTGATCGCTCCTAATCTCCTTGGCCCGCACAGCATGGTTCACGTACCGGGGCCGTCCTCCCTGCCCTGGGAAATAAACGATGTCCCGCGTGGACAAGTGGACCATCATTTTTACCACTCGGGAGTAATCGGCGATAATCGCGATTATTACGTTTATACGCCGCCCGGATACGATTCTCACGCGAAGAAGAAGTATCCGGTGCTGTACCTATTACATGGCTATAGCGACGATGCAAGCGCCTGGACCGCGGTCGGACGCGCCAACGTCATTCTGGATAATCTAATCTCGCAGGGAAAAGCGAAGCCGATGGTGATCGTGATGCCGCTTGGCTACGGCGCACCCGAAATCGTCTCACGAACCGGACCGACGCTGCGCGATCAGGATCTGCGCAAACGGAATTATGACAACTTTCGGGAAGCCTTATTCACGGAAGTAATGCCGCAGGTGGAAAAGCAATATCGTGTGTTGACCGACCGGGACGACCGGGCGATTGCCGGGCTTTCCATGGGCGGCGCGGAATCGTTGTTTGTGGGATTGAACGCATTAGACCGCTTCGCCTGGATCGGTTCGTTCAGCGCGGGCGGTCTGTCGCAAGACTTCGACAAGCTTTTTCCCAAGTTGGATGCCAAGGCCAATTCGCGAGTTCGCCTGCTCTGGGTTGCATGCGGCACTGAGGACCGTCTGATCGACTTCAATCGGACATTCCGCGAATGGCTGAAATCGAAAGACATCCAGCATGTCGATATCGAAACCCCAGGCATGCATACCTGGATGGTGTGGCGAGGAAATTTGTCGAATTTCGCACCGCTGCTCTTTCAAAGCGAAGCAGAATAGCGGCTTGGGACGGGCTGCCTTGCAGGCGGCCCGATTCGCCTCTTGCCCGCAAGGTCCCCCGACGCCCGCAGCGAGTCGGTTTATTCGTTCACGCAAAAATCAGTCACGCCCAATGAGATAATTCTGGGTCTACGCGCACCTGAGTTGCTGAAGGTTTACCGGACCACTCAGGCTTCGTATGAATATTCGCTCGCTTTTCAGTCTGTTTTCCTCCGATCTGGCCATCGATCTCGGCACGGCGAACACGCTGGTCTACGCCAATGGCAAAGGCATTGTCATCAATGAACCCTCGATTGTCGCCCTAAACAGAAAAACCGGAGAGGTGGAGGCCGTCGGCAACGAAGCAAAACAGATGCTGGGCCGGACGCCGGCCGACATCGTGGCAATCAAACCACTTCGGGACGGCGTAATTGCCGATTTCAAAGTAGCCGAGCGGATGCTGAACCACTTCATTCACAAGGCGCATAAGCGAAAGAGACTGGTTCACCCGCGCATTGTGATTGGCGTACCCAGCGAGACGACCGAAGTAGAGAAGCGGGCCGTGCTGGACTCCACCTATCGCGCCAAGGCCAGTGAGGTTTATCTGGTGGAACAGGCCATGGTAGCGGCGGTAGGGGCCGGCCTGCCGATCGCGGAACCGTGCGGGAACATGGTCGTCGATATTGGCGGCGGCACCACCGATATTGCCGTACTTTCGCTTTCCGGCGTGGTGTATTCCCGCTCTCTTCGGGTCGCGGGAAACGAGATGGACGACGCGATCATGAACTATGTGAAGAGGCAGTACAGTTTGCTGATCGGCGAACGCACGGCGGAAGCAATCAAGATGGGAATCGGGTCGGCGGCCCCGTTCAGCGAAACCCGGACCATGGACGTGAGGGGCCGAGACCTGATTAGCGGCTTGCCGAAGGCAATCCCAATCAAAGACGGCGAAATTCGTGAAGCGCTGCAGGAATGCGTCGCAACCATTGTTACCGCCATTCGGACGGCCCTCGAGCGCACCCCGCCCGAATTGAGCGCAGACATCGGCGATCGCGGAATTGTCCTCACCGGAGGCGGTTCTTTATTGAAGAACCTGGACGCGCGAATTCGTTCCGAAACAGGCCTGCCGGTGTGCTTAGCCGACGATCCGTTGACTTCGGTCGTTCTCGGCACCGGCAAGATGCTAACGAATTTTAAGCTACTCAAACGAATTTCGATCAATTAGCGAGGGAAGCCAACAAACAACGCTTCGGGAGGGGCCCGGGCATGCCCCGACCGGGACTGTCGCCTCACGTTGATCATTACTCGGAATCGGCATCTAGTTCGCGCGGCGGCAACTCGCGGAGAGTACGAAAGCGGCGGCCGCGATGCCAGCGCACGCCGCAATGACTTTTACGCAGAATTTATCGAAACCCGGCCGCCGGCTTGCGCCTTGAATGTGTTCGGGCCGGATACCAATCCCCACCACTCTTGCGACAAGCCGCTGCACGCCCGGCACACGCACGGCTACTTTCAACTGCCAGGGCGCCTTCAATGGCCCAGGGTTCCCGAACGCCTGCTTCAATCCCTTATGAGCGTTGACCTGAATCGCCTGAGTGACTCGGGTCGGGAACTCTCGCCGGCGCTGCACCTCGGCGAGCAGCGCCTCGCTCACGCGCCCTTCGCGAAGTGGACCCACCAGCAGATTGGCAGTAGCCACCGCGTCCTGAATGGCAAGATTGATGCCGACTCCTCCGGCTGGAGACATCGCATGCGCCGCGTCGCCAATGCAGAGCAGGCCCGGACGGCTCCATTGCCGCAGCCGGTTGATCTGCACAGACAATAGCTTGATCTGATCCCAATCGTCCAGCGCCTGCACACGATCACCGAGGTAAGGAGCGTTCTGCAGAATGCCGGCCTGGAAAGCCTGAAGCCCCTTACGCTTTATCTCTTCAAACGAACCCTTCGGAATAATCAGCCCTGCCTGGAAATAGTCGCCGCGATTGACGAGAATGAGCGCTTTGCCGTAATTGATATTTCCGAGTAGTTGTTCGGGATCGCCCGTGCTGCGGCCGATGCGGAACCAGAGCACATCGATCGGAACACCGAACTCACGCACTTCGAACTCTGCCGCCCGCCGGGTCGTCGAGTGGCGGCCGTCGCAGCCAATTACCACATCCGACAGGATTTGGACGCTTCCTTGGGGCGTCCGCACATCGACTCCAGCCACCCTTCCGTCGTCATAGATCAGGCCCGTCGCTTCGTGCTGCATCCGAAGCCGAAAAGAACGGAACTTCTTGGCACGCTCTGAAAGAAAGCTCAGAAAATCCCATTGCGGCATCAGCGCGACAAATTTGCAGTGCGCCGGCACGTGATTGAAATTGGCGGCCTGGAAGGCGAAGTGGCCCACAACGCCGCCAACAGAGGTCAGCTCCTGGTGGGGCAGTTTTAAGAAGTCTTCCAGCAATCCAAGCTCATACAGCAGTTCCAGGGTGGAAGGATGCACGGTATCTCCGCGAAAATCGCGGAAGAAATCCTCGTGCTTCTCGATGACCGTAACATCCACTCCCCCTCGAGCCAGAAGATAGCCCAGCATCATGCCCGCGGGGCCGCCACCGACAACGCAGCACATAGTTTTAAAGGGTTCGCTTGTCATGTAAGTGAAATTTTCTCTGAGACACGCCGCCGGCATCACCTGCTTCCCTCAAGTTCAGCGAGATCCGAAGAGTGTGGCCACGGGCGTCGCGCAGAAAAAGCGCCTGCCCCACAGAAAGCAAGCGATATAGGACTCCTGGCCCGCGGCCTTGACACCTTTGTAGACGCCAAGTCCCAGCATACGGCGCCAGATCCTATGGATACAGCCCGCGCGCCTTGTTTGCCTCAACAACACGCGCGATGCCGATGACGTTCGCCGCAATGCGCATCGGAACCTTCCGCTGCAGTTTGGTTTCGAGCACCTCGCTGAAGCTGTTCTTCATAATGCGCTCCAGCCGATTGTTCACCTCGTGCAGATCCCACCGCAGGTGCTGCTCGTTCTGCACCCATTCGAAGTACGAAACGGTCACGCCGCCACCGTTGCAGAGAATATCGGGAATGACGAAGGTGCCTTTGTCTTGGAGGATCGCGTCCGCTTCCGGCGTAAGCGGACCGTTGGCGGCCTCCGCGATAATTTTGGTTCGCACGGAGTGGGCATTCTCTCCATCGATGATGCTCTCGAGAGCGGCCGGGACCAGAATGTCGCATTCGAGCGACAGCAATTCTTCCGGCGAGATCGCTTCCGCTCCGGCGAAACCGACCACTGACCCGGTTTGCTCTTTATGCAGCATCAGCTTCGGAATATGCAAACCCTGGCTGTTATAAATAGCCCCCCGCGAGTCGCTCACCGCAATGACATCCGCCTGAGCGCCGTCCAACAAGTGCGCCGAGACAGAACCCGCGTTGCCGAAACCCTGAACCACTACTTTGGCGCCCTTCAGCGAGATCTTCAGGTGCTGGCATGCGCTCTCAATTGTGTAAAAGACACCGCGGCCGGTTGCTTCATTGCGGCCAAGAGAACCTCCCAAGCAGATTGGTTTCCCAGTCACGACACCGGGCACCAAATAGCCGCGGGTCATGCTGTAGGTATCCATGATCCATGCCATAATCTGCGAATTCGTGTAGACGTCGGGCGCAGGGATATCCTGGCCCGGTCCGATGATTGGAAGAATGGCGCTTGTATAGCGGCGGGTCAGATGTTCGATTTCCCCGACCGACATTTCTTTGGGATTGCACGTGACGCCGCCCTTGGCGCCGCCGAACGGAATGTCCATCACTGCGCATTTCCAGGTCATCCACGTGGCGAGCGCCTTCACTTCATTGAGGTTCACGCCCGGGTGGAATCGAATCCCTCCCTTGGCTGGGCCGCGCGAAGTATTGTGCTGGACCCGGTATCCTTCAAAGCAGGTGACCCTTCCGTTATCCATGCGGACCGGCACCGTGACCGCGAGCACACGCTCCGGAGCCCGCACCATGGCGCGAATATCGTCCTTTAACCCCAGGGCATCCGCAGCCATTTCAAAGTTCTGCATGGCCAGTTCGTAGGGATTCGCCTCAGCGACCAGGTTTTCGGCAATCAATGTCTTCTCCTTTGCAAATACGTATACCGGCGTGTGTTATTCAGGAAACAATGAGCCAGTGGATCTAATTAAAGACTCTTAATCTTCCAGCATACAATCACGCCCATTGGGGATTTACCGTTATCTGCCGAAAAACTCTGCGGGCGAGTTGTTGCTGAGAAATGGGAGGAGTATAGCGCCGGGTGGCGCGCTGGCTGACGTACAGGTTCTCCGCTTGGTCAAACGCCCTTCTGTCCGGGTTTGATCGCGGCGGGACAACCGCCATTCCTTAACGTAGCCGGACGTTCTACAATTAATAGAGGCTCCACGAGCGCCAACGCTCACTGCCCGGCGTGGACCCTCATATTCAACGTCAGCGGATGGGATTTAAAACCAGCGAGAAGGCGAGAAGCGGAGGAGTGTGTTTGGGCGTTCAGGCCGACCACCGGCTAAACGGTTCCAGCTGTTTCCGTTGCGCGCTTCGCGGCCGTTGGGCGCCAATCGGGCAGGTGAGGGCCGCCTGGATATTGGACGAAAGCATTTCCGGCATTTAGAATCGGTAGGACGGGAAAGGGGTTGAGTTGGAAAAAGCAGTTCTCGCCCTGGAGGACGGAACGGTCTTCGAGGGAGTCGGTGTCGGGGCGCCACAGCAGCGCACCGGGGAAGTAGTATTCAACACGGCGATTACGGGTTACCAGGAAATCTTCACCGACCCGTCCTACACCGGCCAAATCGTCGTTTTGACCTATCCACAAATCGGAAACTATGGCGCGAATGCCGCCGATAACGAAGCGCACGCCCCGTATATTGAGGGCCTCGTCGTTCGCGAGATTTCACCGGTGGCAAGTAACTGGCGATCGGAAGAGCGCGCCGAACACTTCCTTGCGAAATACAACATTCCAGTCATCGCTGAGGTAGACACACGCAAATTGGTCCGCCATCTGCGCGATCGAGGCGCCATGCGTGGGGTCATTTCGAGCGGCACGAAAGCGACGTCGGATTTGATTGACGCCGCGCGGCGCTCGCCGTCCATGTCCGGCCTGAACCTGGTTGAAAAGGTCTCGACAACCGAGGCGTACGAGTGGACAAAAGGCATTGAACCGGTGTCCACATCGGATAAGCGGGCATCCCAGGGAGAACCCGCGTTTAACGTAGTCGCCTACGATTTTGGGATTAAACGGAACATCCTGAGGCATCTCGTGCATCTCGGTTCGCGTGTCACGGTTGTTCCGGCGAATACAACGGCGGAAGACGTCCTTGCGATGAAGCCGGATGGCGTGTTTCTTTCGAACGGGCCTGGCGATCCGGGCGTCCTCGAAAGGCAGGCCGCCGAACTGCGCAAACTGGTTGGCAAAACGAATATATTCGGCATCTGCCTGGGGCATCAACTTCTCGGGCTTGCTTTTGGCGGCAAGACCTTCAAACTGAAGTTCGGCCATCATGGCGCCAATCACCCCGTCTTGAACCGCCGAACCGGCAAGGTGGAAATCACCTCGCAGAATCATGGTTTCGCCGTCGATCCGGATTCGCTCAAAGATTCGGAAATCGAAATCACTCACATCAACTTGAACGATCAAACGGTAGAGGGCCTGCGCCATCGATCGGAACCGGTGTTCTGTGTGCAATACCACCCGGAAGCGGCGCCCGGACCGCATGACTCGCATTACCTGTTTCGCGAGTTCATCGAGCAGATGAAGGAAAACAAGATTCACTAGCATGCCGAAGCGAACCGATTTGAAGCGCATCATGATCATCGGGTCGGGGCCGATTGTTATCGGCCAGGCCTGCGAGTTTGATTATTCCGGCGCGCAAGCCTGCAAGGCGCTGATGGCCGAAGGCTACGAGGTCATCCTGATCAACTCGAATCCCGCGACCATCATGACGGATCCGAACCTAGCGGACCGTACCTACATCGAGCCTCTCAGCATCCCGCATGCTACGGAAGTGATTCGCAAAGAACGCCCCGACGCCTTGCTCTCGACCGTTGGCGGGCAAACCGCGCTCAATCTGGCGGTCGATCTTGCGGAAGCCGGCGTGCTCGAAGAGTACGGCGTCGAGTTAATCGGCGCGAAAATCGACGCAATCAAGAAAGCCGAAGACCGGCTCCTGTTCAAAGACGCCATGCGAAAGATTGGCTTGGACATGACCCAGTCTCAACTGGTGAACAATATCGCCGACGGCATTGCCTTCGCGGACCGCATCGGCTATCCGATCATTCTGCGTCCGAGTTTCACGCTGGGCGGCACGGGCGGCGGCATCGCCTACAACCGCGAAGAATTGGAAGAGACTCTCGAGCGGGGCATCGATCTTTCGCCGGTACACGAAGTTCTCGTCGAGGAGAGCGTGCTCGGCTGGAAAGAGTTTGAGCTCGAGGTGATGCGCGATCTCGCGGGTAATGCCATCATCATCTGTTCGATCGAAAATTTCGACCCTATGGGCGTACATACGGGAGACTCCATCACCGTTGCGCCCGCGCAGACATTAACCGATCGCGAATACCAAATGATGCGCGACGCCGCCATTCGCTGTCTCAACGAAATCGGCGTGGACACGGGCGGCTCAAACGTACAATTCGCCATCAACCCGGAGGACGGCCACATGGTCATCGTGGAGATGAATCCACGGGTATCACGCAGCTCGGCTCTTGCCTCCAAGGCGACGGGATTCCCCATTGCGAAGATCGCCGCCAAGCTTGCCGTTGGTTACCGTCTGGACGAAATCAAGAACGATATCACGCGCGCTACCCCCGCCTGCTTCGAGCCCACCATCGATTATGTCGTGGTGAAGATTCCGCGGTGGCAGTTTGAGAAATTTCCCGGCGCCGAACCGGTTCTCGGCACTCAAATGAAATCGGTCGGTGAGGTGATGGCGATTGGCCGCACCTTTAAACAGGCGCTCGGCAAAGGCTTGCGAAGCCTTGAAACCGGCAAGTCCGATAACGCGAAGAGTCTCGATCCGCAGCTCATCCCGAAACGCCTTATCACCCCAAATCCTGAACGCCTCGACTATGTTCGTTTCGCGCTGGAAAGCGACTACTCTATTGAACAGATCTACGAGATGACGAAGATTGACCGCTGGTTCCTTCAACAATTGAAGGAAATAGGCGATCTGGAACAATCTCTCGAGGGCAGGGCGCTCGATTCATTGACTGCCCGCGAACTTCTCAGGCTAAAGCGGGACGGTTTGGGCGACCGGCAGATTGCGAATCGGATGGGCGTTAAGCCGCTCGAAGTGCGCGAGCACCGGAGGAAACACGGCGTCACGGCCGTGTTTAACCGTGTAGACACGTGCGCGGCGGAGTTCGAAAGTTTTACGCCATACATGTATTCGAGCTATGAGTCGGAAGACGAAGCGGCTCCGACCAACCGAAAGAAAGTCATCATCCTCGGCAGTGGCCCGAATCGCATCGGCCAGGGAATCGAATTCGATTATTGCTGTTGCCATGCCTCCTTCGCTCTGCAGGAATTCGGCTATGAGTCCATCATGGTGAACTGCAATCCCGAGACGGTCTCGACCGACTACGACACGAGCGATCGCCTGTACTTCGAGCCGCTCACTCAGGAAGAAGTCCTGAACATCTACGACGTGGAGAAGGCCGACGGACTGATTGTGCAGTTCGGCGGGCAGACGCCGCTGAATCTGGCGATGCCGCTGAAGAGTCTGGGGCTGCCGATTATCGGGACCGATCCTGAAAACATCGACTTAGCGGAGGATCGAAAGTTATTCGGCAAATTGCTTGCCGATCTTGACATCCCTTCACCCGCGCATGGCACGGCCACGAGTGTGGAAGAAGCTTGCGACGTGGCGCGGAATCTCGGCTTTCCGGTGCTCGTGCGGCCCAGCTATGTGCTCGGCGGGCGGGCCATGGTGATCGCGTACAACGAGGATACCGTGCGTCGTTACATGCAGGAGGCCGTCACGTTCTCACAGTCGCGCCCGGTCCTGATCGACCGCTTTCTCGAAGACGCCACGGAAGTTGACGTCGATGCGTTGTGCGATGGCGAAAGCGTCCTGATCGCCGGGATTATGGAGCACATCGAAGAAGCAGGCGTTCATTCCGGAGACAGCTCTTGCGTGCTGCCGTCTTTTTCGCTTTCGAAAGGGGTCCTCGAAACGATCGAGCGGTACACGACCCAACTCGCCCGCTCACTGAACGTCATTGGATTGATGAACGCACAATACGCGATTAAAGACGGCGCCGTGTATGTGCTGGAAGTGAATCCGCGCGCCTCGCGCACTGTCCCGTTCGTCAGCAAAGCGACGGGCGTGCCGCTTCCGAAAATTGCCGTGGGGCTCATGCTCGGCAAGAAGCTCTCGGATTTTGAGTATCTGACAGGCGGCATCACGCACGGCACGCTCCCGGTTCCAAACTTCTTCGTTAAGAGCCCGGTATTTCCGTTTGCGAAGTTTCCCGGAGTCGACCCGGCCTTAGGACCGGAGATGCGTTCCACCGGTGAAGTGATGGGTGTTGGCGAGAGCTTCGGAGAAGCCTTCGCAAAGGCTCAACTTGCCGCCGGCACGCCGATCCCGGACGAAGGCGCAATGTTCCTGAGCGTAAACGATCGCGACAAGCCGGCCGCGGTGGAAATCGCGAAGCGCTTCCGGGAACATGGCTTCGATCTGTTTGCGACGCGCGGAACGGCGGCGGCATTGAAAGCCGCTGGCCTGCCCGTGCAAACCGTATTCAAAGTGAACGAAGGGCGGCCGCACGCAGTGGACCTGATAAAGGCCGGAACGCTGAAGCTGATCATCTATACGACGACGGGTGGCCACTCGTTTAGCGACGAGAAAACCATTCGGCGCAACGCCGTGGCGCACCACATTCCGTGCATTACAACCATCAGCGGCGCCCGTGCCGCAGCCGAGGCAATTGTGTCGCGCCACCGCGATCCGGTCCGCGTCTGGAGTTTGCAGGAGATGCATTCCGAACTCAGAGAAGCCGCCTCAACCCAAGCGATATAAGCGTTAAGCCTGTTCTTGGAATATCCTGATGCCGGCGACGCCTGCCGCTCCCGCGTTCACACACTCGATGGCATTGTGCCAGGAAATGCCTCCTAATGCATAGACAGGTACGCCCAGCGCGCACGCGGCCCGAAGCTGCGCCAAACCGACAGGCGGCCCCTTCCCTGGGCTCTCGAATACCGGCCCGAATGTCACGAAATCGGCGCCGCAATGGGCGACCTCCTCAAGCGTATGGCAGGAGCGACCCACCAGAAGGCCTGGCAAAGTCTGTTCAGGCGCGTTTGCTGGGAGATGAACGCCGTCGGCGCCGGCAGCCGCGGCAATGTCCGCTCTCGTATTAACGAGGATCTGAGCCGGCAAATCAGCTCGCGCCGAAACCACTGCTTTCGTCAGCTCGAAGAGTTCTTGCGCGGTCAGAAGTTTTTCGCGGATCTGAATCATCTCGACCCCGGCCGCTAGTTGCTGCCGGACGATGCTCAATAGCGATTCAAGACCGCCAACCGATCTGCTGTCCGTGATGTAATAACGCCGCAAGGTTCAGTAGATCAGACCGCATTCAATCAGATATCGCGAACACATCGGAATGAGATGTTGGTAGTCGCGCTATCGGGCGTATTGGACGTACGCGCCGCCACGCGATACCGGTTGCAATAGGATTTGTGACAGAGATACGATCCACCCTTCATTACTTTGGCTGCGCCTTCGGGCGGACCAACGGGATTGATGCGCGTAGCGGTCACGTGATAAGTAGGATGGAACCAGTCGTGGCACCACTCCCAGGCGTTGCCGGTAATGGTGTATAGCCCATAGCCGTTAGGTGGGAACGCATCGACGGGTGCCGGAGCGTCATATCCATCTTCGGCGAGATCCGAAATCGGAAACTCGCCTTGCCAGATATTGCAAACGTGGCGGCCGTCCGGCGTGAGCTCGTCGCCCCACGGATAGAGCTTCTGCTCAAGGGCGCCGCGCGCGGCATACTCCCACTCGGCTTCGGTGGGCAACCGCTTCCCTGCCCAGCGGCAATATTCGAGAGCATCATTCCACGAAACGTGGACAACAGGATGATGCAAACGGTTCTCGATGCGTGAATCCGGGCCTTCCGGCTGCTGCCAGTTTACGTTGCTGACTTTGCACCACCAGTTGGCCCCGGGAACCGTGGCCTCCACCAGTTCGCTATAACGTTCCGGCGGGATATGGCCCTGAAACACAAACGACCACCCCAAACGTTCCGACTCGGTCTGATAACCGGTCGCTTTCACGAATTCGGAAAACTGAGAATTCGTCACGGGATAGGCATCGACGTAAAACGGATCGAGCGTCACCTCGCGCACGGGGCCTTCACCGTCGCGCTGAAACCCTTCTTGGCTCTCGGTTCCCATCAAAAAAGAACCACCGTCCAGTTTCACCATGTTGTCCGTGGAACCGGATGACACACGAACTCTCTCCGCCGAAGCGGAGCGGGATGCGGCCAGCTTATCCAGCCGGAATTTACTCGGCACGCAGCAGGGATGCGGCACCCCGGCCGCGGCGAACAACTCAAACTCGCGCTTCATTGCGCGGGCTCCGGCGCACTACTACTTCGAGGGACCTTGCGAATGTCTGCCTTTGCCCGCAATTCACCGGCAAATTCCGCAATCGTCTGCTGCCGCCGCTCGCCGAGAAGACGGCGTTCAATTTCGCCGCGGGCCTCGTCCAAAGAAGCGATCCCCTCGGGTTTGTGCTCATAAACTTTAGCGATATGGAAGCCGAAGGGTGAACGGAAAATCTCGCTGACCCCGCCGGGCGCAAGGGAAAACACGACGGCATCGAATTCATCGACCATCTGGCCTCGCGGAAAGAGCCCCAAGCCGCCCCCGCTGCCTGGGCAATCCGAAAATTCATCGGCCAACTCTTCGAATTTGCGGCCATTGCGAAGTTCACCCTGAATCATCGTAATCGCCTGATGCGCGGTTGGTTCGTCCGTCTTCTCATCGACGTTCTTCACGATGTGCGCGGCGTTAACCAACTCGGGAACGAAGAATTGATTCCTATGGGCGCGGTAGAAGTCCGAGACTTCCGATTTCCGGGGCCGGTCAACATTGGCTGTCAGCTTCGCAAATAGCCGGTCCACCCGGAGTTGTGTTTCCACATCCCGACGGAACTCTTGGTCCTTCCCCGGCAGAATGCAACCCGATCTGCCCCCCGGTTGCGACGTTAATCGTTGAATCGCGTTTTCGATCAGCTCTGGCGGCACCGGTTCCGGATCTCGCAGCGCCTCTTGTTGCAGAAGCACTCGTTCGATGACGTTTTCCCGCGCCCACTCGCTCGCACGCATTCCGATTTCGAGCGGATCGCTATCCGGCATCGATTCCGCGAGCCGCGGCCGCAATCGATCCGCTTCTTCCCGGAATTCACCGTCTTCGACAACTTGACCATTAATCAACAAAGGCATGGTTCTCTCTCTATGGTGACATCCTCTTCTGTCCGAGCCGGCGGCCGGTCACTCCCTCGTGCTCATCGGAAGCAGTACGCGCATAACAGCCCAAAGCACGCCATGCCAAAAGTTAAGAACGCAACGTAATCGCCGACATGACCGCTGTGTATCCGGTGGAGTAAGTGAAGCGGCTTGGCAATTGCCACAGAGACCTCACGGGCGCGATTGCTAAATAGATGCCCAGCGGCAATGGTGATCGCCGCGAGCGCAGTCACTAGACCGAAAAGTATCCCGGATGGCGCAGGTTGGACAGGCGTGGGAACCGGAACAGGCTGGGCATCGAGAACGTGGGCCGCGTAGGCGTTTGTCTTTTCAAATTGGCTAGCGGCCATTGACGCTGCGGGCTTTAGATTCGGCGCCAATCCAACCAGCAGCCCGGCGGCGACCAACACGGCGGCGGGAATGAACATCGTGGCGGGAGTATGGTCGTGGCCGCGTTCTGTTTCGGGCTTCTCTTCGTGTTTGGGAGCACTCGATTGATCTCCCGCAGGCCCCCAACCGAAAAAGATGCGTCCCCCGGCGCGAAGCACCGCCGCCGACGTTACGGCTCCCGCAAATAACCAGATCCATTTCGTCCAATTGAAGCCAACGGCATCGGCCGAGGCATGCATCAAATCGTCGCCCGCGGCTAGCCCGGAAAACGGCAGCCCGCAAAGCGCGATGCCGCCGGCAAAGAACAGGGCTGCGGTCCATCGCTGCCGCTGCCCTCTGGCGTACAGATCAAATTCATCCACGCTTTCGAACCGGTGCAATAAAATGCCGGCCACAAGGAAGAGCCCAGCCTTCACGGCACCGTGCCCCAGTGTGTAAATGGCAGCTCCGGCGAGTCCTTCCGGCGTCATCAGCCCCACCCCGATCGTCATGAGTCCGATATGGCTGATCGTCGAAAAGGCAAGCAGTCTCTTTACGCTGCGTTGCAAGTAGCACATGAAAGCGCCCACCAACGCAGTAAGTACTCCGACTGTTATGAAGAGAGTCCGTAGGCCGTTGAAATGCGGGTGAAGAGCATGATTGAAAACATCCCAGTAAATTCGCGCCAGTGCGAACAGGCCCATTTCAACCATTACGCCTGAAAACAGAATGCAGATGGGACTGGGGGCCACCGCGTGAGCATCCGCCAACCAGAAATGGAATGGGACAATGGCGGCCTTGATCAGATAACCGCAAACAATGAAGACAAATCCGATTGACACGAGCGTATCGAGCGGGCCGGAGCCGAGAGCACGCCCCATTTGCGCCATGTTCAAAGCACCTGTGCGAGCGTACAGCACGCCGATGCCGGAGAGCACGAAATACGCCCCTATCGTATTCGTAACAGCGAAGTTCAGCGAGCCCTGCAAGCTGCCCGGATCTTCGGTCTTATAACCACAAAGCGCAAAAGCGGCAGCGCTCATGAGTTCGAAGAACACAAACATGTTGAACATGTCGCCGCTGAGGCAAAATCCGCACATGGCGGCGAGAAAAGCCAGCAGCAAGGCATGAAAGTGGTTGGCCGCGGTATCGAAGTATTTGGAGGAAAATATCAACGCGGCAATTGTCAGAACAGCGGCGAAGGCTGCCAGGCCAGCGCCAATGGGATCCACAGTGAAGCAGACGCCCAGAGCGATTCCATGACGGGGAAACCAGTTGCCGAACCAATACACAATGAACTGCTCCGCCGAAGCATGCATCAGATAAGCGTTTATCGCCAGGGTTGCCAGGGCGGCGGCAATCGCAATTGCTTGTGAGAGGCGCTGGGAAACTAATTTCGTCAATGCCGCCAGCAGCGCGGCGGCGAAGAGCGGTAAGACAACCGGAAGTACGGGAAGCATCGGGAGCGTTATCCGGATACCTTCGTAAGCCGGTCTGGATTCAGCGTGCCGTGGCGCTTATGAATTTGGACAGCGAGGCTGAGCAGGAGAGCGAGCACCGTGACTTCAACCACAATGTCGGTCAACATCAACGCCTGCACGATGGGATCGACCGCCGGCGTATTAGCTGGAATATCAACGAATATGGGCGCGACACGCCCGGCGCGGTAACCAATCGAGAGAAGCAGGACGTAGCTTGACGATTGAATGACGCCGAGGCAAATCACGAGATGGATAAGGTTGCGGCTGCTGATCACTCCGTACAGACCGACGAGGAACAGCCACGCGGCAACGGCATAAGGGAGATAGCTCATTGTTCTTTCTCCTCCAGGAGTTCCTCCAGATACGCCAGCAGGGCCAGCGACAATCCTCCGCTGACCTCGAGGCCTACTCCTAAATCGATGAATGGCACGATGCCGCCGGCCGTAATACTGCCGTTCTTGCCGAGCGGAAGCAAATTCTGCAAAAACAGCCCGCCAAGGGCGACGCAAGCGCCTCCGATCAGGATGTAAGCCGCGGCGCCGAAAGCTTCCGACGCTTCAACAAGCCGCCTAGGCACAGCGCGCCGAAACTGAGTGTAATCGGCGCAAAGGTAGAGAAGTAGGGGCGCGGTGGAAAGAATCACACCGCCTTGGAAGCCTCCGCCGGGCGTTACCTGTCCATGCGTCACGACATAAACGCCGAACAGCACGGTAGGCGCGATTAACAGTAAAGAGATGACGCGGACCGCATCACTGGCCGGAGAAACTATGCGGCCAGAGGCTTGGTCCTCGTGATCTCCGGCAGGTTCGTCCTTTTGCCTCCGCATCAACAGAACCACGCCTATCACCGACGTAAAAAGGATGAACTCTTCCCCCAGTGTGTCGAACCCGCGTATATCGAAATTGACTGCGGTCACTGCATCGGTGATGTGGCGCTCGGGGACGGTGATGGCGTTCACCATATCGCCGTACTTACTCTCGCCATATCCGAATGGGGCGAGCGAACTGTAGGCAAGGAAGAACACCCATCCGAGAGCCACGGAGGAGAAAAGGAAAAAGATTCTGCGGACCCGTCTAGTCACTCTTAGGACCCTGTTTCTTCACTCGCGCCAGAGCCAGAAGGATCATCAACGGAAGACCCACCGCTCCGACGACAATCTGCGAAAGGCCGACGTCCGGGGCCTGGAAGACGAAAAACATGACACCGAGCAGAAGGCCGTAAAAGCTAAGCACCATAGCTTGCGAAAGAGGCTCGCGGTTGAACACCACGGCAGTGCCCGCCGCGGCGACAAAGATCAAAATTCCGGTTTGCAGGATTGTTTCGCTCATCTCTGTTCCTCGGCGAAGGGAATGTCTTCGTCGGCCGCCGGCGGCAATTGCCGTTTCCGCCGAACGCGCCCGGCGCGTGCAGTGGCGTGAGAGAGCACCGGATTGGAGATAAATAATAGGATCGCTATCAGAATCGCCTTCACTCCCGCCTGGGAAAAGCCATCGTGAACGAGCACGGCGGCGGGAATTGCAACCGCTCCAATCAGCGAACCCGGAGCGAGAAAGTGAATCTGGTCGTAGAGGTCGTCGCTGAGCAGTAGGCCGAGCGACGTGACCGCAAAACCCGACACGCCGATAACCAGCAGTACGCACACGATGATTTCATTGACGCTCATAGCCACCGCTCGAGAAAGCGGGCAAACACCAGTCCCGCGCCGAAGGTGAGGAAGGCCAGCGTGAGCGCAAGATCCACAAACGGAATGCGGCGATACGCTTCGCACAGCACCAACAGGACGATGACACAGATGGAACTGCCCGCTTC
>JAICLJ010000198.1 GCA_025927575.1 Bryobacteraceae bacterium
CCAATCCGCGGCTTCCGTGTCCGCGGGTCGATGGCGAGCGATACAAAGGTGTTTACGAGCGAGATGGCGTCGGCGCCGGCCTCTTCGGCGGCCTTCGCCAGCGGTTGAATGCGTGCGACATTCGGTGAAAGCTTCACAATAAGCGGACGCTTAGCAACCGTACGCACGGCACGAACCACTTCCGCCAGCAGTTGCGGATCGCTCGAAAAGTAGATGCCGCCATGCTGCGTGTTTGGGCACGAAACGTTCAACTCATAGCCTGCCAGTCCCGGATGGGATTCCAGAACGCGGATAACCTCGAGATAATCCTCGGTGGAGTAGCCGAACACGTTGGCGAACACGGGGACGTGGAAGGCGCTCAGCTTGGGAAGCTTCTCCTCGACAAACTCGTGGACGCCCACGTTCTGCAAGCCGACGGAATTGATCATGCCCGCCTTTGCTTCCCACAGTCGCGGAGCGGGATTTCCCGCCATCGGTTCTCGCGATAGACCCTTCGTGACAAGGCCGCCCAACGCATTCAGATCCACAAGATGCGCAAATTCGAGACCATAGCCGAACGTTCCGGAAGCGGCTATAACCGGAGTCCTCATCTGGATACCGCAGAGCGATGTTCGGAGACGGGAACTCGTCATGAGCGCTTGTACCCACTCCAGGAACGATTCATTGCAGGGGCCAGGCATGCCTCGCCCGCACTGCCCACGTGCTCCCTAACGCGCCGGCATCTCATGGCGCCGCCCCCAATCTTCCTTCATCCAGCCGCACGTTCCCAAGTCTCGAAGCGGTCTCTTGAATCGATGCCCACGTTTCCCGCACATCTGCCTCGCTTGTCTGCATATTGCCGATTGCAAAGCGCGATACATATCGGCCGTTCAGTACAGTATGCGAGAGAAGCGCTTTCCCGCTCGCGTTGATCTCTGCAAGCAGGCGCCGGTTGAACGCATCCCCAGCCCGGTGGCGGAAACATACCAGCGACAACTCGACCGGCGCCGCGAGTTCAAAATCCGGATCCGCGTCAATCCAGTGCTTCAAAAGTCGGGCCAGCCGCAGACCCTCGCGAAGTATCGACACGACACCCTCATGTCCGTAGAACCGGAACACGTACCACAGCTTCAACGCCCGGAAACGCCGGCCGAGTTGAATACCGTAGTCCATGTAATTCACGGCGCTGGCATCTTCCTCGGTCTTCAGATATTCCGCGCTCAACGAGGCCGCCCGCCGCAATACTTCGGGATAGCGTGTGTAAAGAACACTCAGATCCACAGGTACGAACAGCCCCTTGTGCGGATTCATCACCAGGGAATGCGCCCGCGCCGCTCCATCCAAAACCTGCCGCATCTCGGGAACCAACGCGGCTGATCCGCCGTAGGCCGCGTCTACGTGCAACCACAAGTTGTGCTTCTCCGCGATGCCGGCGATCGCCGGCACAGGATCGATGCTCGCCGCCGATGTGGTTCCCACTGTCGCGACTACGCAACAGGGCCGTCTGCCCGCCGCGCGATCTGAAACAATCGCCGTTTCTAAAAGCTCCGGCCGCATCCGAAACTGTGCATCCACGCCGATCTTGCGTACATGCTCCTGGCCGAACCCCAGCGCCAGCGCCGCTTTCTCAGCCGACGAATGAGTCTGTTCCGAAAGGTACACCGTCATTCCCGGTCGCATTCCTTTGGTTCGCGACTCGGGATCGGTCCACTCGCGCGCTGCCGAAAGCGCCTGAAACGTGCTGACCGAGGCAGTGTCGTAGATGATTCCGAAAAACTCCGGCGGCAACTGCAGCCACTGCCTCAACCACGACAGTGTCACCTGCTCCAGTTCCGTCGCGGCAGGAGCCGCTTTCCAAAGCATGGCATTCACGTTCACCGTTGCGGCAAGCATCTCAGCCAGAATCGCGGGCGGCGAGGAGGAAATAGCGAAGTACCCGAAGAAGCGCGGATGGTTCCAGAGCGTCAGGGCGGGGAAGATGAGGGATTGAAAATCTTCAAAGATATCGTCGATTGCTTCGCCGTGTTCGGGAGCGCTTGCGGGAAGCGTCTTCGTCAGTTCGCCTGGACCAGTATTGGGCAGCACCGGAAATTCACGTACGTTTTCGAAATATCTCGCGATCCACCGCGCGTGCTGTTCGGCCGCTGCTAAAAATTCCTCCGGCTTCATCACTCTGAAATCGGATTCGTCGTTCACTCGGTAGTATCCTTACGCAGCCAGATGACGCTGCTTACCTTCAGTTTCGCAGCAGCAGTTCCTCACGAGCACTCCTTCAACACGCCCGGAAGCCACTCGCGAAACCAAGCCTTGAATCTGTCGAGATCCGCCAGATCCTCATCATCGAGCGGCACTGCAAAGTGATCTTGGTTCCACCCCCGCAGCACGGAGGCCTGCTTGATGCCGACCGTTGCCGGGAACCTGGCGCTCCAGGCGAGAAATTTCTGTAGTTCCTCGTCAAGAAGTCCCACGCGCTCTTGCCGGTCTTGGCGCACTGCGTCGTCAATCGCGACAATGAGTTCAGGTACCGCCGCCGCCACGCCGGAAACAATGCCGCACGCTCCCGATGCTCGCGACCGCGTGTATATTCTCTCATTGCCGGAGAGCAGGCGGAAATCGTGCCGGTGACGCATTTCATTAAGTTTCTGGAATAGCTCCCAGTCGCCGCTCGAGTCCTTGATTCCCGCGAATAATCCCGTGTCCAGCAATCGCTGCGCGAGCGATTCGGAAATCGGGTTTGTGAACGCTGGGGCATTGTCGAGATAAGTGGGGATGCGCTGCTCGATCAACTCAATGAATTGCAAGTAAAAACGGAGAATTTCTCCATCCGAGTACCGGTAAAAATAGGGCGGCATGACCAGAATTCCAGCAGCCCCGGAGCCCATCGCGCTTTCCGCCAGGATCAGTGCCCCGTCCAAAGTCGAATGTGAGACGTTTACCAATATGGGAACCCGGCTACGTCGTATCGCCAGGCCGAACGTGCGGATCCGCTCAGCGACATCGTAGTGAACGAATTCCCCGGTTGTTCCGAAGAGTACCAGCCCATCGACACCTGCCCGAGCGACTATATCCACATAATCGAGCAGCGCGGCCGTGTCCGGCTCAATCGAATCCTCCCGGCAGGGCGTGGCAAGTGCCGCATAGACGCCTTCGGCGAGAGCGGGGAAAGCGCTGTGGGCCATAGGCTTGTGGCGAACGGGCGAACCGCTGGGTGCTCTAGCATTCTACACGTCGCGTGGCCGTTGCGGCTCAGTTCCGCGGGAGCCGCCGGTCCATCGCTCGGGTGACGAGAGCGCGTGGATCCAGCATGTGTTCCGGCTTGAAATGCTTGCTGGACCACTTGCAGCCCTCCGTAAATTTAATTCCAAGAAAGTAGCTGCCATCGCGATAAAGGCAGTATTGAATCGTACCTTTCAGTTCCCCGTCGCCGTAGCGAATTGCGACCGCGGCATCGCGAATCACGGTTGTTTCCAGACTCAGGCAAGCACCCGATAAAGAGATATCTTCCAGGTGGGCCGTGCGGACGCACCGTCTCCCGGATTTGTCGCGCCATTCGATTTTGACCAGTTCGGCGCAAAGCATTCGTGCTTCTGTGCGGCGTTCTTCCATATACCCCTTATCGGCAGCGCTGCGCGTCACCTGAAGCTCAACCGATCCTGCGGGGTACTGGAACTAAATGGCGCCGAACCGCCATCGACTATCGCAAGCTATAGTGGCTACGAGGCCGAGGATCAGCCCTGACGCTTGGATCCGGCTGGCCGGGTCGGCGAATACGACGCATGCAACCGCAGCTTACTCCTCCTCCCCCATCCTTGCCGCCTTTGAATACACGCGTCAGCCTGATTCTGCGCCTCGCCTTTTACGTCGGGACCGGTCTCATCGGCCTGCAGATCATCCCATTGATCTTCGCGTATCTGGGCGGTGTGGTGGTAGCCGCGACGGTCGGCTTGTTCTTCCTGGCCGTCATCGCAAACCTGTTGACGATGCGCGTTTTCGACCGGCGACCGCTGACGGATATCGGCCTGGGCGGCGGTCACGGTACGGGACAGAATCTCATGTGGGGCCTGGCGCTCGGCGGGGGCGCCGCCGCACTGATGATGCTGGCCCCGGTCATTGCCGGGGCGGCTCATTTCCAGTCTCGTCCCGAAAGTGTTTTTGCGTGGCCGAATCTCATCTTCTACCTGGTCGCGCTGCTGTTTGGCGCCGCGGGTGAAGAGATTCTTTTTCGCGGATACGCATTCCAATTACTAATCGAAAAGGCGGGAGCCTGGGCCACTATTCTTCCCGTCGGTGTCCTGTTCGGCCTGGCTCACTCCAGCAATCCGAGCGCCACTTGGCTCGCAGTTATGAACACAATGCTCTGGGGCGTGCTCTTTGGATACGCCTTTCTCCGCAGCCGCGATCTCTGGTTGCCGATTGGCCTGCACTACGGCTGGAATCTTGTGCTTCCCCTGTTCGGGGCTAACCTGAGCGGGCTTACAATCGAGATAACGAGGTACGGCTACAAATGGGACTTAGGCACTCTCTGGAGTGGTGGCAGCTATGGTCCGGAAGGTGGAATTCTCACCACCATCTTCGTCTGCGGATTGTTTGCCGTGCTTCATCGCGTTCCCATCGTTCCCCAGACCGCGTGTATCGCGGTATCACTGAACGAGCCTGCCTAGCCGGGTTCCTTGTGCTGGTGGCGTGTTCCAGCGCGGCCTATGCGGACAAGCTCAGCTTCGACGAACGCATGGATATTACGCGTGGGCTCATGGCGGAATTCGCCAAAAGCAAGGTCACACTGCCTCGTGCGAAGAAGCCTCTCGTCTTTCACAGCAACGGAAAGTATGACCGAAATAAATGGCAAGAGGATTTGCTCGATTTCGGCGCCGCCGCCCGTGTGGGCGACCAGGTTCAGATCACCCGCGTACTGATCGAGGAAAAGAAAATTGTCTTCGAAATCAACGGTGGGCTGAAGACCGGCCGGCATTGGTATGACCACGTAGAGGTCGGCATGGGACCGAACCTTTCACCCGTTAACACTGGACAGAACGAAACGCCATCGGCCGGCTCCAGTATCGCCTTGGAGTTCCCCGGCAGCGTCCCCTCTCTTACTGTGAACGACATCAAACAGATGCTCGGCCCTCTGTTTGATTTTTCGAAGCATTCGGCCACTCAAAACTACGTCGAAAGCCTGCCCGCTCCCATCCAGAAAGCCATAAAGGAGCAGCGTGCGATTGAAGGCATGAACGCCGAGCAAGTGATGCTCGCCATGGGGCATCCGAAACATAAATCGCGAGAAGCTAACGATGGCGCGGAGACCGAAGACTGGATCTATGGAGAGCCTCCCGGCAAGATCACCTTCGTTCGGTTCAGTGAGGGCAAGGTAATCCGCGTGCACGACGATTACGCGAATATAGGCGGCTACACCGCGCCTCCCTTGCCTCAGCGTTAATCGGGCACAGGTGTGCGGCGCCACTCCGAAGTTTTGCAAATTCAAAACGGCCATTGCATAAAATATAATTATGCCCATTAAGGTAGGTATCAACGGCTTTGGCCGTATTGGACGAAATGTCGTCCGCGCGGGTTTGCACAACCCGGCAGTGGAGTTTGTTGCCGCGAACGACTTGACCGACACCAAAACACTCGCCCACTTGTTCAAGTACGATTCGACGCTCGGCACCCTGAAGGAAGAAGTCCGCGCCGAGGGCGATTACGTCGTTGTCGGCGATAAGAAGATTCGGATTTTTGCGACAAAGGATCCAGCCGAGATCGACTGGCCGTCGCTTGGCGTTCAGGTGGTTGTGGAATCGACAGGACGCTTTACGGACGCCAAAGAGGCAGCCAAGCATCTGCGCGGCTCCGTGAAAAAGGTCATCATTTCGGCCCCCGCGAAGAATGAGGATGTCACCCTTGTGCTCGGCGTTAACGATGATATGTATGATCCGAAAAAGCACAACGTAGTCTCGAACGCATCGTGCACGACAAACTGTCTGGCTCCGGTCGTAAAGGTATTGAACGATTCGTTTGGCGTCGAAAAAGGATCGATGACGACGATCCATAGCTATACGAACGATCAGAATGTACTCGATTTCCCGCACAAAGACCTGCGCCGCGCGCGTGCTGCGGCGGTTAACCTGATTCCGACATCCACCGGCGCCGCGAAGGCCATCGGCCTGGTTCTGCCGGAACTCAATGGCAAGCTCGACGGCTATTCGATTCGCGTGCCGACGCCGAACGTTTCGCTCGTCGATTTCGCCGCTATCCTTGAAAAAAATACGACTACGGACGAAGTGAACCAGGCGCTGAAGACAGCGGCCGAAGGTCCCATGAAAGGCATCCTCGGATATACTACGGAGCCACTGGTTTCGAGCGATTTGCTGAGCAACCCGGATAGCTCGATTGTCGATTCAGGCCTGACGAAGGTATTGGACGGCAACTTTGTGAAAGTCGTCGCCTGGTACGACAACGAATGGGGCTATTCGAGCCGCATCGTCGACCTGATTGTGTTCCTGGGCAAAAAAGGACTGTAAACTTGTTTCTTAAGCGGGCGAGGGATCTCGCCCGCGACCCGCCGACATGAACCTGGCCGTCAATCCTTACATCTCACGTATCACGATTAAGCCGGGAGTGCGCTCCGGGAGGCCGTGTGTTCGCGACACACGCATAACGGTACAGGAAATACTTCGCTGGCTTGGTTCAGGCGCAACGGAGGAAGAGATCCTGAACGATTATCCATATCTAGAAAAGGATGACTTCAAAGCCGTCTTTGCCTACGCGGCGCAGTTTCCGGACGCCAGGGCCTCCGGGCTGTGAAGCTGCTGTTCGACGCCAACCTGTCACCTAAATTAGTTCGCCGCCTTGCAGGGTTATTCCCGGATTCAGTTCACCTTTTCGATCTTCCGTTGCCCCACGATGAAGACGATCGCCTCATTTGGGAATATGCAAGAGCGAACGGATACGATATTGTTACTGCGGATGCGGATGATTTTCCCCCGCTGGTGCGGCGGTTCGGTTCTCCTCCTCGCGTGATCCTGCTTGAGAGCTGGCAATTTCCGACCCGCATTGCTGAAGAGTTACTTCGGGCCAACTCGATCGTGATTGCCGAGTTCGCCCGCAGCGATAAAGGATTATTGATTCTCAGACGTTAGGATTTCCTGTCACTTCAGCCGCAGCACCACCGTCCCATGCACTGGCACTTCCGCCGTGTATCCCGTCTTCGAAACCTTAACGTCTTTGTGTGCCCACAAATCGCGCGCCCGCTTCGGAGTCTTCAATCCCGCATCGGACCATTGCAGTGTCACCTTGGCTGGTTGATCGCCGCGATTGAAGAACGCCAGGGCCGTTGCGCCGCCTGCCAGCGGCCGCGTCCAAATCTCCGTCCTGCCTTCCGTTTTCGCGAGTTTCGCCGGTTTGCCAGCGCGATCCTGATCGATGGCGATAACTTCTTTGTTCAGCAGAATGCCCTTGGTGTCGGCGGACATGTTTCGAACGTCATTACCGGCCAGCAACGGCGACCGTAGCATCGACCACACCGTCATGTGCGTCTTGTACTCGTCGTCGCTCATGCCGCCATTGCCGATCTCGAGCATGTCCGGATCGTTCCAATGTCCGATTGTCGCGTATGGGGCTATCCGAAGCTGGCTGAAGCCGATCTTCGCCATGGAATTCCAGTTGTCCGAGATGTCGCCCGTCGTCCGCCAAGAGTTGCCGCCGACCTTCGCTCCCCAGTCCCACACGTCTTCGCGTCCGTACTGGCACAGGCTGTACACAATGGGCCGATGCGTCGCCTGCAGCGCATTGCCCATCACCTGATAGAGTTGCTGCATATCCTTGTCTTTATAGATCGCGCTCGCCGAGCACCAGTCGTATTTCAGATAATCGAATCCCCACTCGGCATAGGTTTGAGCGTCGTCGGTTTCATGTCCGAAACTGCCTGCGTAGGCGGCGCAAGTTGTCGGTCCGGGCGATGAGTAGATTCCGATTTTCAATCCCTTCGAGTGGACATAATCGGCCAGAGCCTTCATGTCCGGAAATTTACTGTTGGCGTGGATCTTGCCGGAGGCGTCGCGCTCGCCCTGCCAGGTGTCATCGATGTTGACGTAACTGTATCCTGCGTCTTTCATACCATTCGACGCCATAGCGTCGGCAATCTCTCGCACGGTTTTATCGTCGATCCGGTGCGAGAAATGATTCCAACTGTTCCAGCCCATCGGCGGCGTTCGCGCCAACCCGTTGTCGGGGACGTCGTGCAGTTCCGGCAGAGGCCGCGGCGCGGGCGGAGCCATGGCTTGTTCGCTGCTGCGCTGCGCATCGCCCCGTTCGATCACTTTGCCATCGGCGGACTTCATTTCCAGTTGCAGGCGATCGCCCGCAAGCGATCCCTCCACGGTTCTTTGCCGCCTTCCAAGGCCGATCGCGAAATGAAATTTGCCGTTGTCGACACTTCCATTGGAAATGTCGATGTTTCTATAGTTGAAATCAGCGCTGCCTGTTAGCGCATTCCCCTGCTGGTTTAGCTTGAAAAATGTCTTTCGATAAGTTCCGTCGTTGTTTGAAGTGCGAAGTAGCCAGACCCCACTGATGTCTGTCTGCGCACTAAGGTATGCCAACCCGCCGGCGGCGAGGATGCCGAGCAATATGAGAGCGCGTTTCATAACCATAGATCGTATACCCTGGCACCTTCGAAACTTGTGGCGCGGACTTTTAGCCCAATGCCACTTAGTTTTCCCAGATTCGGGCATTTGCTTGTGGGGCGGGCCCTTGGCCTGCGCCGGGCGCCCC
>JAICLJ010000301.1 GCA_025927575.1 Bryobacteraceae bacterium
CTTGTGTCATCGCCTGCTCGAAAGTCAGCGTGCCTTCGGCAGGTTTGTCGTTGACGTCGTTGGCGACGCCGACCGGCGCCTGTTTGTAGTTGGATCCGTCATGGTGATTGCGCCAGCGCACGAACCAAACGCCGCTCCGCTTGCCCTTGCGATAGCCAAGGTGCGCCTCGGCATCGAGGCGGCGCCAATGCACGCCAAACTCCAACCTCGAGCGCGCCTTGGCGGTCGTGATCTGAGCCTCTGTGAGTGTCTTCGTCATGGCATCCGACCCCGGAGTCGTCGAATATCCGTCGAATAAGCATTGGCGTACAAGGCCGAACAGCGGTGAACGATTTCCAGTTAAGCCATTGATAAGGTGATAATATGACGAACGAATGCGAACCGGCCAAGAAAAAACTTCCAGCCCTCTCAAGGCTGAAACAGGAGTTCGATTCCCCTAGGGAGCGCCAGCCTTCAAACAAAATGCAGGCTTCTCATTGCGTTAGCTCGGTCGGCTGGCGGCGTCGCGTTAGCCAACTCTGTTCAGCCTGCTCTGCCAGAGCCGCATAAATTGGGCACGGCCCGAATCTGTCGGCGAGCACCAACTTGCGACCGTTCGGGAACATTCTCGCCTTAGCTCGAAGCCGTGATCAATCGATGTGCCGTTTCGCCGTCCCGTAAGCTTCATGTCAGTGTTGAGAGCTAACGTGCCGTCAGTGATTCGATTGCAGCAAGGATGCCCGAAATGGGTGGCAAGGGATTCGTGATAGCAATTTTCATTATCGGCGCTGCCGTCGCGGCGGATCAGTACTTCAATTCTGGCCACTACACTGATGGCACGCTAGCTATGTTGCGGCAAATTCAACAAGCGTTCGGATTCTGAAGAATCAGCACCCCGTAAATCGCGTGTCCGGTCCATCCACGATTTTGCGTAGGTATTCAGCGCTGAGTGCCGCAAGCTCGTCAGGATCGCGCTTGCCGG
The DNA here is from genome assembly GCA_025927575.1 of Bryobacteraceae bacterium. Lineage (GTDB taxonomy): Bacteria > Acidobacteriota > Terriglobia > Bryobacterales > Bryobacteraceae > KBS-96. The sequence continues at coordinate 962 of JAICLJ010000301.1, forward strand.
TTGAAGAAATCAATTCGACGTAGCCGATGACTTTCGCGCGCAACTCAGAGTGCGAAAGGAGTGAAGTTGGCTTGGCCAACATCATCACGCGATCAACGATCTTGTGCATCTTCATCCGTCGCTTTACGATTGATCCGACCTTTACCGCCACACTCTTTGCAGGGCGGCAAATAGATTCTTGTGCCCGGCTTCGGCTGCTTCGCAGGCGGAAAGCCGGTGCCATTGCACGCTTCGCATTTCTCTTCGCCTGCCATTCGCGATGCCTTCACTTCGGTGGCCAATCGATCAATGTGAACCGTAGACGACGGCGCTCCAGTTCTTCCCGAAGCTGTTCTGCTCTTTGCTTTGCCGTTTCGCGCATCAGCGGCTGGGGAACGCGATTGTCTCTCACGACTTCATTACGAATGGAGTCGTAGAGTCTCAGAACGCTTTCATCAGACAGTTTATCGAGACTCATCCAAACACCTAAAGCAAGAAAGTGGACCGCCGGGAGACTTGGGGAAAACCCGGCGGTCCTTGCCGACCAATTGAAATTTGACCGCGCTGTAAAAGTGGGATTGTCGGTCAACTTGTTCGGCGGTCTCACGATAATGACGGCATGACGGCTGCTCAACACCGGTTCTGTTTTAACCTAACCGTTCAACCTTAATGGCGGTATACGGGACAAGAATGCTTGAGCTATGTCGAGGACGCTATAACGATACTCGTCCCAATGCCCGTTCAATTGGAACGCGTTGATACTTGCGTCATGCGATTAGCAAACAGGGGGAAACTAATGCCCTGGTTCTATTTCGACCTGGTGATTAAGGAGCAACCGCACCATCAGGGTGGAATGATCCTAGAAAATGTTGAAGGCGCGCGAGATCGCGCGGACGCGCTCGCAGAAGAACTGCATATGGCCAAGCCCGAATTAGACGGCAAACGCTGCTTTGTGCGTGTCATCAACGAAGCGGACGCCGAAATTTACCGGACACCGCTTGAGCCGGTTCCGAAGTGGTCAGTGAACACCATTCCGAGGTAAAGTTACTTTCCCAATCCATTTGCTTCAGCAACGCGCATCAACGCCAGATGCCTGCGATTTGATTTGATCCAGCTTTTTGAGCACCCGGCTTGTAGCCGGTATCGCCTCGCTTCGAGGCACCTCAGTCACTTTCCGGCAAAGCAAGTGCAACGGCAAACACCCGATGGCCGCGCGCCTTCTATTCTAAGGGCAAGAGCGCTATCGGCACCGCGTGTCTGCTCCCGCGTGCCGCTGCGCTTACGCAGACTGCACTTGCTAACGGCCAAAATGCTCGCGCCGCATTCCACGGAATACCCGACCGCCTGCGTGCCTGCCGCTATAGTTATAAATGCTGTGTGGCGCAAAGACAGGAGCCGCGCCGTGAGCGAATTCGAGGCCCAGTCTGCCTGCAGGCGTTAGCGCGCCTTCATTCAAAACATCCCGGTTCGGGTATTGCGCCTGAAAAGCTGCCGGGTGAGAGCGCGCCCATTCTGGTAACTGTGCGCTTGCAGAGGTTGCCGCGCCCATCGACATTATCGTTGCAACAACGAGAGGCTTAAAAGCGATCATAGCCATTCTCCGTAAGTATTCTGTGCGGAGCATTCGCGCTGGCTGTTATCGCCGTGCTGTCAAAGGCGTTTCCTGCTATTTTTTTTTAGAACGAGAATGATGTAGGTGGGGGAGTTGAGAGCGCACAGCTTCCGACCATCACGGTTGCGCGAACGGCACAGGCGCAAACTGTCGCAGCCAAGTTGCAGTCGCATCCGTTCGGTATTCGAGGTGCAAGCCACTGCTGCGTCACTAAACCTATTGGAAATCAACTGTCTCCGGTGAGATCGTGTTGTCATTGGACGATCGTCCATGCAGCTTCTGCTCTCGGCTGCGTGAAAGCGTATGCGGTTTTCGCTCACGGTTCCGTGTGCGCGCTACTCGCGTTGGCTTGAGTCTCGGTGATCATGACCGATTTGCCCGTCGGACTGATTTTCCGAAATCGTGTCAACCCCCTCCGTGAAAAATATTTCTCTTTTTCAGAACCCCAAATCACCTGTATAGCCGGCCCCCGTTCCGCGCCTCTCAGGAGGGCGTATCGCGATCGTCACGAGGCGTGGCGCGGGATGCGATGGACGCTTTGGGTTGCGCGAGACGAGCGCGGCCCAGCGCGGACGGCGAAGTCGTGTGGTCGTGGTCCCCCGACGCTGGGATCAAGCCTCGCGGGCGAAGCCCCGCGAGGTGACGGAGGCTATCAAGCCGGGCACTCCGGCGAAGCACGAAATAAGCCGTAACACCGTCGCGCAGGGAATGCCGGATCGTTTGGCGTACCTGTGGTGACTAACTCGTATGCTTTCTTCACTGCATACGAGGCCGCGGGTGCGGCTCAGCGCCCGGCATTCCCTGCGCCCTCCGCTTTCGAGGGTGCGACTGCGAGCAAAGCTCGGGCAAATCCTGCGGCGAGAATGCCCTGTCACATCCTCTTCACTGCGGCTTCGCTCTTTGACATGCTACTCTACGCATCTTGGGAGGCTGGCGCAGCCAGCGTAGCCCGGATGAGCGAGGCGACATCCGGAATAAATGGGC
>JAICLJ010000006.1 GCA_025927575.1 Bryobacteraceae bacterium
GAATCCTTCCCCGTCCAGCGTAGTCCGCGTATTGTAGGCTTCGTTGAGTTGAAAGAGAGAGTCGTCAGTGCTCCAGGGCCAAATGCCGGCGTTGTAACTATGGGCCCGCCGATTGCAGTCGCGGGCTATATTGTTTTCGACCAGGGCACGGCTGGTCGCCCAGGGAACAATGCCATCACCGCCCACATCGTCCACGAAATTATCGCGAATGACAACATGCAAGCTGGGAAACCAGCGTGTTCGGCGAGCGTGGTAGCTCTGCGCCGCAATGCCCGAACGGTCAACGGATCGAACGATGTTGCGCTCTATTCGCAGATCGTCGAACCGGCTGGGCACTTTGTCGCCCATTGTGCGAAAGATGATTCCGCCGTTGTCCTTGGCGTTGTCACCTTTCCCGTTGATGCCGTTAACATCGTGGATGTACAGTCCCGCAATCACGATGTGCCTTGCGGTGCCGAAGTTATCGAGAAAGATGTGGACGCCCCTTCGAACGGCACGCCGTGGTCCATGGTCGGTGATTTCGAGGTCTCGAATCTCCACGTTTTGTATGTTGTACAGGCGAATGACGTCTTCGACCCGCCCCTCGCCATCGATCTTAGGCCTCGGCCCCGCTCCGTAACGATCAACGACAAGCGGCGGGCCGTCTGAGCCGGATACCTTCAGGAGAAGCTGCCCTTTCCAAATCGAGCCGGCTCTAAACAGCACGTGATCGCCGGAGTGGAATGCCGTCGCGTTCACTTTTTCGAGGGTTCGCCAGGCATTTTCAGGCGATGTTCCGAGGCTGGCATCCTGGCCGCGATTGGAATCGATGTAATAAGTTGCACCAGACGCCAAGCCAGCGGCGCCGCTAAGCACAGCCAGAAGCCAAAAAGCGCCGTGCATTCGATACCCCATAGAACCAGCTCTCCTATCCACAGATGTCAAGAAGTCACGTTACGCCATCATAGGACAGAGCTCATTTTGGGGTCGACTGCCCCGATTACCCGAGGGCAGCAGCAAGTGAGCGCGCTGGTGGAAGAGGGCGCTCGAGGTGTTCGTTTAGCCGCGGAGCGAGGTTGTACGCGCAATGCGGCGGCCATTCCCCTGTGAAGGCCGCCGCTCTCTTACCTTTGGCCGGCAAATCAGGGTCGAGCTTCGTAAACGATATTGAAGGGAGTTTCCGTCGCTCGGCGAAAACGAGTGAACCCGGCCGAAGTTACAACCTCCCGAATCCGCCTCTCGCCGGCTTGCGCGCCCAGGCACAGCCCGACTTCCTGCGATCGTGAGCAGGGCGTACACAACAGCGTTGAAAAAGAATAGTAGACTCGCCCCACAGGATTCAGATTGTCCTTCAACTGGTCATTGGCGAAAGGCTCAACGATCATCCACGTTCCGTCCTTGGACAAGGACTGCCGTACATGCGCCGCCGCCCCGATCGGGTCGCCCATGTCATGCAAGCAATCGAAGACGGCGACGAAGTCGTAGCCTTTGCCGGGGAAATTTTTGGCCGTTGACACGTCGAAGGTGACGCGGTCGGCGATACCGTTACGCGTGGCCGACTCGCGTGCCGCCTCAATGGACTTGTCGTGGTAGTCGAATCCGAAAAATCGAGAGTTGGGGAATGCTTTGGTCATCAAGAGAGTTGAAGCCCCTTGCCCGCAGCCGACGTCGGCCACTCGCGCTCCGGCCTCCAGTTTCTCTTTGACATCGCTTAAGGCGGGAATCCATGAGCTTACAAGATTAGCCGTATAGCCCGGACGGAAAAACTTTTCACATCCATGAAACACGCCGTCAACATGTTCATGCCAACCCATGCCGGCGCCAGTGTGAAATGATTCCACGATGCGTGGAACCGCCGCAAGTGAGCCCAAAGCCAGTTCAAAAGCTCCTGGCAGATATGCTGGGCTATCTTCCGCCGCCAGCGTGAACGCTTGTTCTTCACTCAGGCTGAACTTATCGGCCTTCTCATCGTAGGTGACGTAGCCTCCCGCAGCTTGTGAAGCCAACCACTCGCGCAAATAGCGCTCATCGGTGTTCGTCTTAGCGGCAAGTTGTGCCGAGCTCATTGGCTCCCCAGCGAGGGCTTTGTAAAGTCCTAACTTCTCCCCGATAACAACCATGCCGGCATGAACGGCGGCGCCGAGGTCGGTCACGAACTGACCAAGAAAGGCGTTCAGCTTGTTTGTGTCAAGAGCTGGAATCAGTGCTGTACTCATTGAATTTGTCTCCTCTGTAAATTAGTGCTCATTTTCCACCGTTGTGCTGTATAGCTTCTTCGACCCCGGCGAGCGGATCGAAGAAGCAGGCATTTGCGTTAACTATCGCCGCGATTGATTAAGGTGTGGTTTTGCCCACGAATGACTGGCACGAAACGTTGGGATGCCAGTTTACGAATGCGCCCTTGGGATTCTCTTTCCACGCCCAGACGTGCAGCGTGTAGAAGGCCGGGAGTCCAAAGCGATTGGGGCTCGGGAAGTAATGAAAAATTTGCCCCATAAGCTGCGGCGGAACGCCCGGATGCTTCGCATCCCACGCCTCGGCGAGCACCAGATAGTCTGCGCCGGTCAGTTTCAGCCTTCCGTTTCGCTGCGCCTCGTAAAGCACGATCTGGGGGCGCGTCGCGTCCACGATGCCTTCGCCCACCAGGGCGTCATTCACATAGTGAAGGCCCATTGCCCCAAAGTCGTCTCCGCTCACGCAACCGAATTTGAGGTAATACCCCTCGTGTTCGGCCGCCTTGACATTCTGGAAGCGTTCGGTCGAATCCCGGACGAGTTTAACAAGGGCGCCCTGCCTGCTCAGTTGATCCGGTGTCAGTTCTTCATTTTGCCCGGACATGGTGTGCGAGTCGCCATCTTGCGCCATGGCGCGAGTAGGACAAGCGTAAATCAGAGCGAGAGCAATCATCGCTGAATACCGCAATTGCGTTGCGAATCGCCTGGCTTTGATGTTGATAGTGGGAAAGTGCGATTTATTCATGGGAACTCCTTTGCGGATTGGTACTCATCTTTCCATCGCGTTATGGCTGCCGGTCCCGGTGGCCGCCCGCATTCTGCTAGAATCCGCTCAGTAGAGAGCGGTTCATCGCAGGGGTTGCCATTGAAAAATGTATGGCAGTGGAGCGCTGAGTCCTCACCTAGCAATTGAAAAGTAACACCCATCAGCGTGTGAAGTAACGAAAGAACGCCAAAGAAAAACCAAACGTAAAAATCAGCAAGCTGCTTCACATTTGGTGAACCGGAGCGCACTTGGATACGAGGCACTTAACCTACGAATTCGGGGAGTTCACGCTTGATCTAGTGAGCGGGTGTCTGCTTAAGGCGGGAGTTGAAATCAAGCTTCGCCCCAAGGTGCATGAAACTCTCAGGTACTTTGTGGAACACGCCGGCCAGCTGGTCAGCAAAGCGGAATTGATGCAAGCTGTCTGGCCCGATTCCTTTGTTACTGACGATTCGCTGGTGCAGTGCACGCTCGAATTGCGTAGGGCTCTGGATGATCGCAGCCAGCAGTTGTTTAAGACGGTGCCCCGGCGCGGTTACCTGTTCACTGCTGAAGTGATCCAACGCGCAGCGAACCCGGGACTCTTCTCGAGTGATCCCGTCGACTTATCCGGCCATAGTGAGTTCTCGTCGGAGAAGGCTTTAAGGAAGCGGCACGATCTGCCAAGCCCGCGTACTTCGCTTATCGGACGGGAACGAGAATTGGCAGAAATCACGGAGCTGCTGCTCCGGAGCGATGTTCGGCTTTTGAGCCTCACTGGTCCCGGAGGTGCTGGGAAAACCCGGCTAGCGCTCGCTGTTGCAGCGGCGATTGCGGACCGGTTCACGGCGGGCGTCCAATTTGTCAGTTTGGCTTCAATCACGCATGCAGACCTGGTGGCAAACGCTCTCGCCGATGCGCTCGACATCCAGCGAGTCGCCAACCGCACCATACCACAACTCATCAGCGATCAGCTGCAGAACCCGGGACCATTTTTGCTCGTGCTGGACAACTTCGAACAGGTTCTCCCGGCCGCGACCGTGGTGGCCGAAACACTAGAGGCCTGTTCATCTCTCAAGATCCTGGTTACCAGCCGGTCGTGCTTGCGTATCTATGGTGAACAGGAATTCCCCGTAACGGCACTTGCGCCGAATTCCGCCGTCGAATTGTTTGAGCAACGCGCCGCAGCCGTCTGGCCCGATTTCGCCATTACCGTAGAAAACGCACCCGCGGTTCAGGAAATCTGTTTGCGGCTGGACGGACTGCCGTTGGCAATCGAACTGGCGGCCGCCCGAACGAAGGTGCTGTCGCCGACGGCCATTCTGAATAGGCTCCAAAGTCGTCTGCAATTACTAACCGGTGGCGCGCTTGATCTGCCAGAACGGCAACAAACGCTGCGCAAAACGATTGATTGGAGTCACGGCCTTTTGAATGAGGCTGAGGCGAAGCTGTTTCGCCGGCTTTCCGTGTTTGTCGGCGGATGCACTTTGGAGGCGGCGGAAGCGGTCTGCGACACCCGTCGCGACCTCGGTATCGATCTATTTGAAGGGCTGTCATCCCTGGTGGATAGGAATTTGGTTTACCGCGTGGACCGGTCGGAGGCTGATTCTCGTTTCGCGATGTTGGAAACAATTCGCGAGTACGCCGTCGAACGCCTCACCGATAGCGGCGAGCATGTTGAGACACGGCGGGCACATGCGGCGTACTGTCTCGTCCTGGCGGAGGAAGGCAACCCCGAGCTGAGCTCCGCCGATCGGGCTCGCTGGCTGACGCGATGCGACATCGAGATCGAAAACTTCCGGATGGCTCTCGACTGGCTGTTTCAGACTCCGGATCTGAACTGGGGCTTGCGTCTATGTATGGCTCTGTTTAGATTCTGGGACATGCGCGAACACTTGACCGAGGGCCGTACCCGGCTCGAAACTGTTCTGCGCCTGGCGGGTGCTGAGTGTTCAAAAGAAACTGCCAAGGTGTCACATTTTATCGGCGCTTTAGCCACGGCTCAGGGCGATTATCCGGCTGGCGAAAATTTCCTGCAACAGGGTCTGTCCTTTTACGAAGAATTGGGTGATGCCCCGGGTATCGCGGTGTCTTTGAATGCCTTAGGGGTATCGGCGGGAGATCGGGGCGACTACTCCGCGGCGCAGAGCCATTTAGAGCAAAGCCTCGCGTGTTGGCGTATGCTGTCCGATCGGTTGGCAATCGCGCGCTGTCTTCACAATCTGGCCAATGTCGTAAAGGTTCGCGGCGACTATCCACGCGCACAATGGGCTCTGCGTGAAGCGGCGGAGATTTTCGAGCAGCTTGGTGACCGCACCGGTAGCGCCTGGTCTATTAACCAGCAGGGCGATATAGCGCGTGCACAAGGCGACATGGCCGCCGCGCGGGCACTGTATCAACGCGCGCTTTCAGCTTTCCGGGAAGCCGGAGATCCGTGGGGTTCCGCGCGCTCCCTGACAGACTTGGCCTACATTGACTGTGCGCAGGGCGACCATTCAGCCGCACAGGCGGCGTGCCGTGAAGCTCTCGAAATCTTTACGGGCTTGTGGCACCGGCGCGGCATCGCGCGAGCACTGGAAGGTTCCGCCTGTCTCGCGCTGGCGCAAGGACACGCCGAAAGCTCGCTCAAGCTCGCTGCCGCCTCAACCCACTTACGGCGGTCGATCGGCGCTCCCTTGCACCAAACAGAACAATTTCGACTCGATCAAACGCTGCTACACGCCTGGAAATCGCTCAGCGACGACGAGGGAAAGCGCGCGTGGGCCGAAGGTTTTGCGATGAATCTGGAAGCCGCTATCCAATACTCACTCGCGGAGTTAGGGGCTGCTATTTGAGGTTAGTAGGATCAATGAGGCGGCGCACTGCCGCAACACGATCGGCTGGAATGCCTACCCTGCGGGCGTGCTCCCTGATACTTTCTTCGTCTGGCGCCAGGTAGACACAGTAGAGCTTGTCTTCGGTGACGTAGCTGTGGAGCCACTGAATCCGATGCCCCATTTCCTTCAACACCTCAACCGACCGCAGTGAGACCTCCCGGATCTGGGTTTCTGACAGTGTGCCGGCGCCCGGGATCTCACGTTCGATCAGGAATTGGGGCACAATGCTCAAACTCTAGCACCAATGGCAGTCGGGCCGCATCGGTGTTCGGATTTCTACACCAGAAGAATCACGGCCCCTAATTTTCATATCGTAGTGAAGCGATAGCTCGTAATGCGAAACTAGGGGTAGAATCCCCATGACAGGAAATGAGATACGGGCGAAGTTTCTCGATTACTTCGCCGGCCAGGGTCATCGCACCGTTCGTAGTTCCTCGCTGGCGCCTGCCAACGATCCCACACTCTTGTTTACTAACGCAGGCATGAACCAGTTCAAGGAAGTCTTTCTCGGACTGGAGAAGCGCGACTATTCGCGGGCCACCAGTTGCCAAAAGTGCGTTCGCGCGGGCGGCAAGCACAACGACCTCGAAAACGTGGGCTATACGCGCCGCCACCACACATTTTTCGAGATGCTCGGCAATTTCTCATTCGGCGACTACTTCAAGAAAAAAGCCATTGCTTATGCCTGGGAGTTGGTCACGAGTCCAAATTGGTACGGCATCCCGAAGGACAAACTCTACGTAACCATTTTTCGCGAGGACGACGACGCCGAAAAGCTGTGGCACACAGTCGCGGGCATCTCAAAGGATCGTATCTTCCGTCTCGACGAGGCCGATAACTTCTGGCAAATGGGCGAGACGGGACCTTGCGGCCCGTGTTCTGAAATTCATTACGATCTTGGTCCGGAGGCCGCTGAGCCCGGCCGCAAGCACGAACAGTTTCCCTCGGATGGGGGCGGCCGCTTCGTCGAGATCTGGAATCTCGTGTTCATGCAGTTCGACCGCACCGCGGATGGCAAGATGACGCCTTTGCCTCATCCTTCGATTGATACGGGCATGGGCCTGGAGCGCATCGCCGCCGTCCTTCAGGGGAAATTGTCGAATTACGATATCGATCTCGTCCGGCCAATTATCGACCGCACCGGAGACTTGTTGAACATAGAGTATGGTGCTGATGCGAAGAAGGACGTGGTTTTGCGCATTAACGCCGATCACGCCCGGGCCACGGAGTTTCTGATCCACGACGGCATTCTGCCGGCGAACGAAGGCCGCGGCTATGTGCTTCGTAAAATTATGCGGCGCGCGATGCGCAATGCGCGTCTCGCCGGCGAAACCGAGCCGTATCTGTACAAGCTGACGGCCTTCGTTGCAGAGCTGATGAAGCCTGCCTACCCGGAACTGACGGAGAGCGTCGAGCGTGTCGCGCGGGTTGTGCGAGACGAAGAGAATCGCTACGCCGCTACGTTCCAGGTTGCTGAGCGATTCTTTCACGACGAGGCGAAATCCGCCGTCGATGGCGTGCTGCCGGGCGCAGCGGCCTTTAAACTCTACGACACCTACGGCCTGGCGCTCGACGAGCAGGACGACATGGCTCGCGAGTTCGGTCTGAGCATCGATCGCGAAGGTTTCACCACCGAGATGGAGAAACAGCGGGCGCGCGCTCGCGCCAGTTGGAGAGGCGCCGACAAGGCGCAGATCGCTGAAGTTTATAAGGACGTGCCACCCGCGGAATTTGTACGGGACACATGGGAAGCCCCAGTCGAAGTGTCGCGTCTGATCGCCAGTTCGAAGGAACCGGTTTCGGAAGTGTTCGAGGGGCAAGCCGAAGTGGTTTTCCCGAAGACGCCGTTTTACGCGGAATCGGGCGGCCAGGTAGGCGACACCGGGGTGCTGCTCGATGCTGAAACGCGCGAAGACGTGGCGATTGTGGAGGGAGTCTACCGGCCGAAGCCGGGAACAACTGTTCATAAAATCCGTGTGCTGCGGCCTATCCAGGTCGGGCAAAAGCTCATCGGGCACGTCGACCGGCCGCTGCGAGGCGCCACCATGCGCAATCACACAGCAACCCACCTCCTGCATGCCGCTCTCCGCCAGGTGCTGGGCACGCATGTGAAGCAGGCCGGCAGCGTCGTTGAGCCGAACAGGCTGCGCTTCGATTTCACGCATTATGCCGCGATGACGCAAGATGAACTGCTTGAAGTGGAACGCCTGGTAAACGAGCAGATTCTGGCGAACACCGCCGTGCATACGGATGTGATGGAACTCGAACAGGCCTTACAAACGGGCGCGATGGCGTTGTTTGGCGAGAAGTACGGCGAACAAGTGCGTGTCGTGCAAATCCCCGGTTTCAGCAGAGAGCTGTGCGGAGGCACGCACGTGAACCGCACCGGCGACATCGGTCTGTTTAAAGTGATTTACGAAGGCAGCATTTCGGCAGGCGTCCGAAGGATTGAGGCCGTGACGGGTACCGGCGCGCTCGAACGTTTTCAGCAGACATCGGCATCCTTGCAGAAAGCGGGCCAGTTGCTCCATGCGACGGATACGACTGTCCTCGAACACGTCGAAAAAATGCTGGAGCAACAGAAGTTACTCGAAAAGCAGCTTGAACTTATAAAGAACAAAGTTGCGCAGTCGCAGACTGAGCATCTCCAAGGCAGATCGTTGAACGGCGCGACGATATTGGCGCACAGGGTTGACGACATGGATCGCGCTCAGTTGCGGACGCTTGCCGATTCGCTGCGGAATAAGTGGCGGAGCGCCGTGATTGTTCTCGCATCGGTAACCGACTCCGATATCGCAATTGTCTCGGCGGTCAGCAAGGATCTGACTAAAAAAGTGCAGGCTGGCCGGCTGGTGGGCGAGGTAGCGAAACAGGTTGGCGGAAAAGGCGGCGGGCGGCCCGATATGGCCGAAGGCGCTGGCAAAGACGCGGCATCCTTGCCCAAAGCGCTTGAGAGTGTATACGACACCGTGGCGGCCTTACTCTAGGCCGGACTTCGTCTGTTTGTTTTTGAAAGGAGCGGATACATGGAGCAGTTCGATGTAGCGATTGTAGGGGCGGGGCCGACGGGTCTTGCCTGTGGCATCGAGCTGAAGCGGCGAGGAATTTCGAACGTTTTATTTGACAAGGGATGCGTCACGAACTCGCTCTATCACTACCCGACGAATCTGGTTTTTTTCACCACGCCTGAACTGCTCGAAATTGGCGATATCCCGATGACTTCGCTTAACGAGAAGCCGGGACGCACGGAAGGACTCAAATACTATCGCCGGGTGGCCGAGCACTACGGTCTTGACATTCGCCAGTATGAACGGGTGCTCGGCATCGACGGCGATGATGGCGATTTCACGGTGCGCACTGAAACGATGCGCGCCGATTTCAATTGCTATCGCGCAAAGAAGATTATTCTTGCCACGGGGTATTACGATATTCCCAACTATCTCGACGTTCCGGGCGAGGATCTGCCGAAAGTAATCCACTATTATCGAGAAGCGCATCCCTATTACAACCACGATGTTCTAATTGTGGGCGCGAAGAACTCTGCGGCTATTGGAGCACTGGAATTATTCTGGACAGGCGCGCGTGTAACGCTCGTTCACCGCGGCGCGGGCATCTCGCACAGCGTGAAATACTGGATCAAGCCGAACATCGAGAATCGCATTAAGAACGGCGAGATCAAGGCGTACTTTCACAGCCAGGTGAAGGAGATTCGCCCCTATGACGTGGTGCTCGATACGCCCGATGGCGAAGTCGTGATTAAAAATGACTTCGTGTTCGCCATGATCGGTTATCGCCCCGATTTCGAATTCATGGCGAAGCACGGGATTCGTCTCGACCACTCCACAAACAAGCCCATCACCAATCCCGACACGCTGGAAAGCGAACGGAAAGGCATGTACCTGGCGGGAGTGATCGTTGCCGGGACCCACACGAATGAGATCTTCATCGAGAACGGGCGCTTTCACGGCAAGCTGATCGCAGAAGCAATCGAAAAGGCAATTCAGTATCATCCGGCGATGACGTGATAACAATCCGGCACAGTGGCGTCGATGCCCAGCATATTTGAACAACCGCGATGGGACCAGGGCTACCCCGCCGGCGAGATTCTCTCCTTCACCGCAGGCGTCATTTTCTCGAGCAAAGGATATTTCTCAATCAGGTAGGCTAGCGCTTGTCTTCCGGCGCGTGTCGTCCGGTAATACCGCCGCGCGGGCCGATCGTCGGCGAGAGCAATCGCTTCGTCCTCCCACTTCCCCTTCACCAGGTCGTCCCGCTCCAACCGCCGGAGCGCCGGATAAACCGTCCCGCTCGGCAGCCCGGTCACATCCATGACGTCGAATCCATAGCGGTAGCCGCAATCAATGGTGCGGAGGATCAAAGCCGCCGTATGCGAAAGCTTCACGTTCTCGCTCATATCTATGTAGCATTCTAAACGATAAATTCGAGAGCGCCGGGTCACATCGCTAAAGATGATCACGCGCCCCATAAGTACTCCCCTATCTCAAAGTACGGGATAGGTCGAATCCGAATCCCAAAATACCCAGAAATGCTGCTATGTTTTGTAAGTTCGTACTTCAGCTCACAGCTGGCAGAGCTCGCTTCTACGAGGAGTGTCGGCGTGCGCCCGGACTTATGTTGAACCGACTGCCCGCGAGGCTAGCTCTCGCGATGTATCTTGGCGCTGCCGCCGTAAGCTTCGCGGCGGACACGCCGGACTACTCGAAAGAAGCCGCCGTCATTCAGGACTTCGCCACAAAGGTCAGCTTCTCGGCGACCGGGGCCAGAGAATGGCAGCAGACGCTGTCTGTTCGTGTTCAGTCGGAAGCGGCAGTCCGTCAATTCGGCATTCTCGGCTTCCTCTACAACTCAGACAACGAGCGAATAGAAATCGAGTACGTCCGAGTCAAGAAGGCGGATGGCTCAGTCGTCGAGACCCCAGCCTCCAGCGCCATGGATCTCGCAACACAGGTTGCCGCTGCGGCGCCCACCTACAGCGATCTGCGGCAAAAACAGATTCCCGTGAAGGCACTTGGAGTGGGAGACGTACTTGAGTACTCCGTCCGAAGCTCACAGCAGAAGCCCGAAGTGCCGGGCCAGTTTTGGTACCAGCAGGTCCTGATCGATGACTCCGTTGTCCTGAATCAATCTCTTGAAATCAGAGTCCCAAAAGATAAATATGTTCAGGTATCCAGCCCGAAGCTGAAGTACGAAACTCGCGACGAGGGCGATCGGCGGACATACGTTTGGAAGCATTCGCATCTCGCGCCAAGCGAGCCTGAGGACAAAAAGAAACAAGCCGCGGTGACAGACGAACCGACGCAGATACAGATCACCACATTCAGGAACTGGGAAGAGGTCGGAAACTGGTGGGGAGCGCTTGCTTCGGAGCAAGCCAAAGTCACACCCACAATTCAGGCGAAAGCCAAGGAACTGACAGCGGGACTCTCCACCGACACCAAAAAAGCAAGAGCCATCTATCGATATGTGGCGATGAAGTTTCGCTACATCTCCATTTCGTTCGGCGCCGGCAGATACCGCCCGCACAGCGCGGAAGAGGTGCTTGCAAATCAGTATGGCGATTGCAAAGACAAGCACACGTTGCTTGCGGCTCTTCTGAAAGCGGCGGGCATTCCCGCGTGGCCCGCGCTCATCGGGGTAGGCGTCAAGTTCGATGCGAGCGTCCCCTCCCCTGCGCAGTTCAACCACGTGATCACCGTGTTGCCGCAGGGTGTGAAATATGTTTGGCTGGATACCACCGCCGAGGTTGCGCCATTTGGGTTCTTGCTCCAGGCCATACGGGATGAACAGGCGCTAGTCATCCCTACCGATGGCAAGCCGGTTTTGCTGAAAACGCCTGTCGATCCGCCCTTTGCCGCCTCCGAAATCGTTAATGTGAAGGCATCTCTCGCCGCGGATGGTACGTTGACCGGGCATGTCGATCTCCGCCTGCTGGGAGATAGCGGCGTCGCGATGCGCGGAGCATTTCACCAGTTGGCACCCGCGCAATGGCAGGCCCTCGCACAGCAAATGTCGTACACGCTAGGCTATGCCGGAGATGTGAGTGGCGTCGAGGTGGAAAATCTCGACGACCTCGACAAGCCATTGCATTACGGCTACGACTATAAGCGCAAGAATTATTCCGATTGGGCAAACCACAGGATCACGCCGCCAGTGCCGCCGCTCGGCTTCGGACCCGGTGACGAAGCGGACAAGCCAAAAGATTCTTTCTCGGCTGGCGCTCCCGGCGAATCGATCTACCACGCGTCAGTACAGTTACCGAACGGCTTTTCCATCGAGTTGCCCAAGGATGCCGCAACGACCAGCGATTTCGCGGACTACTCAGCACACTACTCCTTAAAAGACGGGACGCTATTTGCCGAGCGCAAAATGATCGTCAAGAAGCCGAAGGTGGAGGTTGAGCAGTGGGCCGACTACCAGAAATTCTATAAAGGAGTTCGGACCGATCAGGGCCAGTATCTTTCGATGTCCGAGACCGGCGGCAATCAGAAAGCAACAGTTTCGGAAAAAAATCCCGAAGCAGAGAAGTTGATTTACAGTGCGTTTGAAGCCGTGCAAAGACGTGATCTGGGTGCCGCTCGCGACTTGCTGCGGCAGGCGGAGATCCTCAATCCGAAGCAGCCAAAATTATGGGCTTGCCGCGCCTTTGTCGATATCGCTTCTCAAAACAATGAACAGGCTATCGACGATTTTCGAGAGGAGGTCAAGCAGCATCCTGACGAGATGCCGGCCTATCAGAGTCTCGCTGCGTTTCTGGCCCACCTTGGCCAATCCGATAATGCGCTCGCCGTCTGGTTGAGCGCTCTCGCCCGAAAGCCCGATGATGAAACGGCTGCCGCGCAAGCCGCCACGCTGATGTTGGCGACAAGGCGGTACTCGGAAGTTCCACTGATACTCGAAAAGCCGATTGCCGCTGCGCCGGACAAGTACTCTCTCCGGATACTTCTCGCGCAAGCGCTGCTCCGCAACGGACAGAAGGATCAAGGGATTGAAGAAGTGCGGAAAATTACGAAAGCGACCTCCGATCCGAATATTTTGAACGATCTCGCTTATACCTTGTCCGATGGGGATATCGACAACGATCTCGCCCAGAGTCTCGCGAAAAGCTCGGTGAAGATGACGGAGCAGGAATGCGCAAAGGCCAGCCTCGCCAGCTTCGACAATCGCGACTTAGCGCGAGTGAACGAACTTGTTGCGATATGGGATACGCTCGGATGGGTTTATTTCAAGCGCGATGACCTTGCCAATGCAGAGAAGTACCTCCAAGCTTCTTGGCAACTCGGTGAGGTGGCAGATGTGGCCGATCACCTGGGCCGGGTCTACGACAAACAAGGCAAGCACGATGCCGCAATGCACATGTGGCGGCTCGCTCTCGCAGTCGACCGGAATCAAAAAGATGCACAAGAACGCTTACAAAAAGTCAATGCGCAACGCATCCCGCCCAGTCGCGCCAAAGTGAGCGCAAGAAACGGTTATCCGGACGCGCCGCCTGAAGAACTTGGCAAGTTGCGAACATTTGCCATTCCTGAGTTGCCCAAGCAAAGCGGGAGTGCCGAGTTTTACCTCCTCCTTTCCGCGCAGGGAATTGACGACGCACAGTTCATCAGTGGATCGGATTCCTTGAAGAGCGCCCAACATGTTATGCAGACGGCGAACTACAATTACACATTCCCCGATTCAGGGCCTGAAAAGATCATTCGTCGCGGTATCCTGTCTTGTTCGGAATTGACTACGCCAAGCTGCCAATTTACGTTCTTGCTTCCTTCGGCGGTTCGAAAAGACGTGAAGGTGAACTGACTTCGCTACACGAGCGTTCACGGGACAGTATAAGGGCGACCCGCGGCTCAAATCGGCAATAAACTCAGCGCTGCTTCAATCTCCGACCGTGTGTGCGCATCACCTTTACGGTTGCATGCGTCGATTCCTCGCTCGTAGAACCCTCGTGCCTCTTCAAGCTGGCCCAGTTTCTCAAGCACTTGGCCGCCGTGATAATACGCCGCCGTGTAGGTCTGATCATTCGCCAGCAGCGTCTTAAACTCGCCCATGGCATCTTCGAGACTTCCGCTATTCGCGTATTCCATCGCAAGCCCGTAGCGGGCAAACGAGTTTTTAGGGTCCTGAGCGATCATTTGTTTCAGCAGATCAAGGCGATTCGTAGCCATCGCTAGTATTGTCGCAAGCGAGGCTGTCGCAAGCGAAGCTGTCGCAAGCCTGATGGTCGACACCGCATTTGCGCGCCGTCGGAAAAAGGTGCACACTAATCGGCATGGCGTCTCCTGTTGCCCGTCCTATTGAACGTCGATTGAGAGATCTCGCCGGCGTCGGCAAGTCGATCGAGGCCGATCTTCGGCTTCTTGGCATCACCAGCGTTGATGAACTATCGCAGGTATCCGGCGATTTTCTTTACAACGAACTGTGCCGCGTCACAGGCGTCCGGCAGGACCCCTGCGTCCTCGACACGTTCCGCTGCGCGGTCGCTCAGGCGCGTAACCCGGCACTTCCGGCGGAACAGCGCAATTGGTGGTGGTGGTCGCAACAACGCAAGCAGGGCAACATCCGCTGACTCCTATACTAAGAAATAGCGCCCGATGCCTTGCCCCTATTTCGAACCGCTGGAGCCCCTCGCCGAGCCGTCCTTTTGTAACGCCCGGTTACCGCTGATCGAGCAGTATGGCGGCCTTTGCCACGTATGCGCAGAACCATTTCGATCGGCGGAAACCTGCTGCAACCATGGCTACGCGCGCGGACACTGCGAACGGTTTCCGTCGGAGGGGAGAAACGCAGCCCACCGGTTTTCTCTCCTGAGCCAGGGCCCCGAGGAATTGGAGTTGCTTTTCATCGACGAAGAGGAGTACGCGCCGGCGTTTACCCGCCAGCTTCACTTTTCAGTCAGCGGCAATTGCCTCAGCGAAGACGACGTCGATTTCTGCATTGCCGCCCAGGCTCTCGCGTTTTGCCGGAGCTATCTGCGCAAAGTCGCGGGCGCCGCGGGCGCGTAGCGCAAACAGTTCGCGGCATGCCGTTTACTTCCGAAACCGAACCAAGCATGACAATCGAAGTGAAGACGACAGATCATCCGCGCTCTGTGAGAGAGAGCCGGTCCGAATACACCGAAATTTGCTTACCGAACGACACCAACATGCTCGGCACGATGCTCGGAGGCCGCGTCATGCACCTTGTCGACATCTGCGGAGCAATCGCCGCCATGCGGCACGCGCGCGGGCCGGTCGTCACGGCCTCTGTCGACCAAATGACTTTTCTCCATCCCATTCGTGTGGGCGAGCTGGTACGGCTGAAGTCGCAGGTCAATCGCGCGTTTCAATCGTCGATGGAAGTCGGAGTAAAGGTCTGGGTCGAAAACCTGCATACGGGCGAAATGAAGCACACGTCCTCCGCCTATTTGACTTTCGTCGCTTTGGATAGCCGGGGCGGCAAGGTGCGAATCCCGCCGATTTTCCCAGAGACCGACGAGGAGCACCGCCGCTACGCTCAGGCTGCGAAACGGCGAGCCAGCCGGCTCGCGATGAAAAACAAAACCCTTGCCGAACCCAACGGTTAGCAGAGGCGGCAGTTCGCCGTTCCGAATTCCAGCAATGCAGGTTCTTCCTACTCCGGCTCCGACTTGTACAGATACTTGATGCAATGCTTATATAGCAGCAGATTCGGTTCACCATCGCGGTTCAGCTTGATGCAGCTTCTGTCGTACCACTCGACAACGCCTTCGAGATGTTCGCCATCCGTCAGGACGACGACCATCTGCGTCTTGCTCTGCATCTGCTTCGAGAAGTAGAACTGCTCGGCATTGGTTTGTTCCGGGGGCGCCGTCTTTTTTGCTGCGGGCCGCTTGTTGTTTTCTCTGATTTCCATGCGTCGGGTCCGATTGGGCGGAATTAAAATCTGATGCGGGCTGGCCACGTTGCCATTCATAGAATCCTCAGCAGAACGGATCATTTTGCTGTTAGGTGCATTCACCCTGCAACTGGTTACGTAATTCAATAATAACCGCATCGAGCGCTATTGTTTTTTGAATATTTCGCCGCACCAGTTGCGCCAGTTCGTCGACGGCGGCGATCGCCCGCTCGATCCATCGGAAATTCACTGCTCCGGAGATGCGTGAGATACGCTCGCTGATGTCTCGATTACGCCACGCTGTGGAGCCCTGCCACAACATTAAGATATCTTCAAGAATGCCGTAGGCGATCTTCAGATGCAGATCCAGTTTTTCTGTCTTTCGGTTCGAAAAAGATTCCGAAGCCTGTATCCATGAGGCGAACGGGACGATCCCGGCGCCGCACTCAAGCAGCGCCAGCATTAAATTCCGCCGCTCGCAGTATTTGTCGAGATCCAGCGTCACGGCCATTCCCGGGCAGCCTTCCGCTAGCATCGATCGTGTCTCGCCATCCTCCAGCGTTCTGTAGTGGACGAAGGATTGCATTTCCTCATCCGACAACCTCGTCATGGGGAAGACGATTGAACGAGAGCGGATGGTAGGTAACAAATCGTAAAGATTCTCCGCCGTCGCGAACAAAATCAAATGATCCGGAGGCTCTTCGAGCACTTTCAATAGCGAATTCGCCGCTTGTTCGTTCGCCCGGTCGAGATGATCGATCAGAAAAACACGGTGGCTGCCGGTCAGAGGTTTAAACTGAGCGCGCTCCTTCAGCAGCCGCATTTGCTGTATGGAAAGCTGCCGCAAAGGGCCGTCCGGGGCAAACGTCACGAAATCGGGATGCGTAGAGAACAGAAGCGGGTCCTCGCCGCGTTTGTCCGCCGGCAATTTCTCGCGCTGCTCGACCAAGTCCACATTCGCCGGCAAGCTCAAATCGTCCTGTTCGATCTTCGCGGCCCCGCCCAACAGTTCGGCCGCAAACCGCCGAACCAGCGTCGCCTTGCCGACTCCTTCCGGACCGCCTAGCAGAATCGTCTGCGGAATTCGCGCCGAGCCGATCATCTGAGCGAGGGCTTCCGCGACGGGCGCATTGCCCCAGAAGTTGTCAAATGGCGGCATCTAGATGATTTGGCGTACTGAACTGATGCGGGCCTCAGGCTGGGATTTCAGCAGCCCCCGGCGTGTTCGGTTCACTTAGCCATCTTAGCGCCACAAAGAAGCAACGGACCGCGAATGTGTGTATCGGCCAGGCAAGACGGGTCCGAGCGTAATTCTAATCCACACCCCATTTCGAGCGTCGGCAACGCGATATCGCCTACCGGCGTGCCGGTTCCTGGCTCGTGGCTGCTGCTTGTTCCGTCATGATCGGGGCTAATCCCAATTGGCTGCGCCCCAGCGGGGTGAGATCGGCCTCGGTCGCTCTCCCGTTAAAATCGACTTCAAAGTTATCCGGCGCAAAATCCGGAGGAGTCTCTCCCGTGAGAAACGTGGGCAATTGGCGGCGGAGATAAGCCGTGTTCTTCGCGCACCCGGGCGTCGACGCAATGTACATGACATTGCTATAGCCTTTCCCCCGGTGCTCGTTCTCAACCGCATGGACTACGTCAGAATGCCACCAAACTGTGTCGCCGGGTTGCATCAGTGGAATGGAGGATAAGGCTTCGAGCAGCAAGCCGTGCCAGCCCGGTGTCACCGATAAAGCGCGTCCCGGCTTGGCGCCGCACAATTCGTCGTCCGGCACGTCGTCCTGCAACGCCCGTAGCAACAGGTACGCCATGGCGTTGCCGATCGGGATCAGTTGCAATGTGCCGTCGCCCTGCCCCTGTTGCGTGAGAGCGGTCCAGCCTTGAAACGTCCGGAACATGGAACAAACCGCAGGCGACGGAATTTCGCGTACATCGGGCCGCCAGGCAGCATCGAATGGATCGTAGTCCCGCCAGTTTCCCGCGAAAACGTGGCGATAAACCTTGCGAAAGTTTGTGTCAAGCCAGCGCTCTACCGACCCTCCATCCACATGCGGCGAAAGACCGAGCGATGCCGAACCAGGCGGCCGCCGGCGGATCCGGTCGGCGTAAACCGGAGTCTGTTCTGGATCGAAATGGATCTGCCCTTCGCTTTCCGAACGCCACAGGCGGTTGAGAAAAACTCTAGCCCGGGTCAGCGACTCCGATTGGCGGGCTTGCACCTGTGGCTTCGACCAATAAATGCCATAAATCTGCGGTTTGGCCGAATCTAGAGAGCCAAAGTACTTGTCTTCCGCGGCATTCGCCAGGCGCTCATCCAAATGGTTTTCTTGAACGTACGCGGCGATTTCATCATCCCAGGCGCGCGCTTGTGCCGGCTCGAAGACACCACGGATGACGCAAGCGCCGCGTGTCTTAATCTGTCCGATCACTTCTTGCGAGATACGGCCGGCTGCGACGTCCGCATAGGGGAGCGCCGGAATCACAGGGCGCCCGGCGCTGCGATCATTTACAATTGCCTCCACCTGCCTGCGCATGTCGACCTCAAGCTCACTGAAAACGCCCCTGTAATTCGGTAGCGCCTCACGCAGCGCTTTCTTCACCTCGCGGGTAGCCTCGGGTAGATTCTCGATTTCAAGCGGCATAGCTGATATCTCCTTGACGAAAATCGGCGCGCCTGCGTCCAGCGCCTCACAAGACCGAGTGTAATGAGTTTTTGAGACTTACGTTTTCCCCCTTGACTATCTACAATGAATCGAATTATTGTAGATAATCAAGAGGAGCTCTCAATTGGGTAAACCCACCGATCTTGTCCAGGGCACGCTCGACCTTCTGATTCTGAAAACAATATCGCTCGAACCGATGAACGGGTGGGCTATCGCGAAGCGCATCGTCCAGGTCTCGAACAATATTCTTCAGGTTCAGCAGGGCTCGTTGTATCCCGCTCTGCATCGCCTCGAACATCAAGGGTGGATCAAGGCGGAATGGAAGGATTCCGAGAATAAGCGCCGCGCGAAGTTTTATTCCCTCACCGCGGCCGGCCGCAAACAACTCAAATCGGAACTCGAGAACTGGCAGCGTCTCTCCGGCGCCATCGGGCTGGTCATCGAATCGGTGTAGGGGCCGGGCATACCGGCCCGCCTTTCGGATAACCGCCACATCCCACGAAAAAGAGGAATCATGCGCTGGATTTCGAAACTGCAAAGCATTCTCCGGATAGTCTTCAGACATCGACAATCCGAAACCGAACTTGACGACGAGCTTCGCGATCACCTTGAACAAGAGGTGGCAAACAATATCCGCGCCGGCATGACGCCCGAAGAAGCCAGGTTTGCTGCGCAGTGTCTGATCGGCTCGCTGGCGCTTTACAAAGAGGAATGCCGGGACGCTCGCTCCCTCGGCTTCGTGGAACATTCTCTGCGCGACCTGCGCTATGCCATTCGCACGCCGCGTCACACACCGCTTTTTACGTCCGTGGCGATCGTCACGCTAGCGCTCGGGATCGGGGCAAACACCACGATCTTCACCTTCGTCGAGAACATCCTGCTCCGCTCGTTGCCGGTTCACGATCCACAAACATGGGTGGCGCTGAATTAAGGTGACACAATCAGCATGTCGTACCCCAATTACGTCGATCTGCGGGACGGAAACACAGCATTTTCAAACCTCGCCGCCTATCGTTTCGTCCCCTTGAGCATCAGCATTCATACACGAGACAACATGCGCGTGTGGGGATACGAAACCACCGGAAATTATTTCGAGATGCTCGGTGTCCAGCCGCTGCTCGGCCGTTTCTTTGGGCCTGCCGACGATGACAAACCCGGCGCTCATCCTGTTCTGGTCATCAGCCATCGTCTTTGGCAAAGCCGATTTAACGCGGATCCGAACATCGTCGGCAGAGCTGTGAAAATCAACGGCTTTCCCTTCACAATCGTCGGCGTCGCTCCGCCGTGGTTTTCGGGAACGGAACTGATCGTTGCCGCTGACTATTGGGTTCCGCTTAGCATGGAGTCGCAGATCGAGGCGGGGGACGACTTTTTGCGGTATCGCACGTCCCAGAACATCTGGACAATGGGCCGCCTCAAGCCGGGCGTTTCTCACGCTCAGGCTGAAGCGAATCTGGATCAGATTGCGAAACAACTGGCCGGCACCTATCCCGATATTGTTAGCCCACGGGCCAGATTCCATTTATCGCGCCCCGGCCTTATCGGCCAGAACCTGCGCGGGCCGATTACCCGATTTGGCGCTATCCTCATGGGCGTCGCCGGAGCGGCGCTGCTGCTCGCGTGCATCAATCTTGCAGGTATGCTGCTGGCGCGCGCTTCCGATCGCCATCGCGAAATCGGCATTCGACTGGCGCTTGGCGCAAGCCGCTTTCAACTGGTGCGCCAACTCATGACGGAAAGCCTGCTTCTGGCTGTCTGCGGCGCCATACTCGGATACGCCATCGCCGCCGGAGCGTGCCGGCTCTTCAGTTTCTGGCGCCTGGCCGTCGATTTTCCGTTCAACATCGCGCTTCGGCCCGACGCCTTGGTTTTATGCTTTACCGCCGCGGTGGCCCTCTCGACAACTCTTCTCTTTGGCTTAGTGCCCGCTCTGCAAGCGATGCGGACCGATGTACTCCCAAGCCTGAAGAGCGAGCCCGCCTTCAATCGCTTTCGCCCCCTGAGCATCCGTGACCTTCTGGTTGCTGCTCAGATCGCGCTCTCGGTCGTGCTGGTCATCTCTTCCGTATTGGTGGTCCGAAGCCTGCAGCACGCTCTCAATCTGAACCTGGGCTTTAAGCCGGCGGGCGCCGTCTCCGTTTCTTTTGATTTGAGGGTGAAAGGCTACATCGAGGAAAATAGCCGGCGCTTCGACACTCGGTTGCTTGCCGAAGTCTCGTCTCTTCCTGGAATCGAATCGGCCGGTATCATCAATAGCCTGCCGCTCAATCTGATTAGCGACACTGAGTTCATCATGCGGACAGACCGCCCGATTCCTAAACCATCGGAGAGGCGCGTCGCCTGTACCTATAACATCTCTCCTGGTTATCTTAGGGCTGCTGGAACACGGCTTCTTTCAGGCCGGGATGTGACCGGTCGCGATAGCGACGGCCGGCCGCCGGTGGCGCTTGTTAACGAGGCCCTGGCGCATTTTTTGTTCGGCAATGGCAATCCGCTGGGCCGGTACATTCGCCTGAATCTGAACCCCGCCGATCCTGGCGTCGAGATCGTTGGCGTGGTGGAGACCGGCAAATATCGATCTCTCAGCGAGGCCCCTTCCCCGGCCGTTTTCTTGCCCATCGCGCAGAGCGGCACGGGCTTCACGACAGTGGTAGTGCGTACACCATTGGAGAGCGGCGCTGCCACGAAACTGCTGCGAAAGGCCGTGCTCGATCTCAATCCCGAAGTGACACTTTTCAATGTAGGCGCCCTGAAGGATCAATTGGCATTGCCGCTCTTTCCGGCGCGGATTGCCGCGATTGTTCTCGGCATCTTCGGACTGCTTGCCATGGTACTGGCAGCAACCGGCCTGTTCGCTTTGATGGCCTATACAGTTTCGCGGCGAACGAAGGAGATTGGAATTCGAATGGCGCTAGGAGCCCGCCCCATCCAAGTGTTTTCGTCCGTGTTTCGGCGAACCATCGTGCTTTGTGCGGTTGGCGTTTTCATCGGAACAATCATCACCCTCGGCGCCGGAGGGCTATTATCTGCCGTGCTCTACGGCGTGAGCCCGCGCGACCCGGCAACCTACGCCATTTCGCTTCTTGTGATGCTCCTGGTGGCGCTGCTCGCTTCCTGGAATCCCGCGGCTCGTGCCATTCGCATCGACCCTGCCCGCACACTCCGCGAACAGTAGCCCGCGTTCGTGATACATGAAACCGTTCTTTGCGACTCACTTGAGAATCATCGGGGAGCAGCACGGCTTCTCGGCAGGCTTAGACTCCATCACTTCGACGCGCGTGAGATTCGGATCGTAAAGATTGAGCTGCCATTTGCCGTCGCGGCCGATTTTAGGCGGCTCTGACGGTCTATACCCGCGACTCAAGATAGTGCGATAGGGAGGTTGAATTTGCTTCACGCCCAGCGCCAGGTGATTCATCACTCCGCGCGTTCTGGCCGACGGATGATTCACGTTCAGCATATATTCGATCCAATCGCTTCCATCGGGAACGCGCATGTCGACCCAATTCACTACGTTGTCCTTCATGCCTCCGTACCACATGACTTCGAAGCCCAGGATGACTTTATAAAAGCGATCCTCGGCTGCGCGGTCATGAACAAT
Organism: Bryobacteraceae bacterium; assembly: GCA_025927575.1. GTDB lineage: Bacteria > Acidobacteriota > Terriglobia > Bryobacterales > Bryobacteraceae > KBS-96. Next base: position 21,972 of record JAICLJ010000006.1, read on the forward strand.
GAATCCGGCATGGATCATACGATCCGAAATACGCCTGTCGGGCATTAGCTTGCCGAATTTCGTGCTATGAAGCGAACCAGGCATATATTGGACAAACTCGATGCGGCGATTCTCCGGGTCGCTGATCGTAAAACTAAGATTCTTATCGAGTCCGGGCTTTAACGATGAAGGCACCTTGACCCCTTTACCGGCGAGATAATCTCTTAGCCGCCGTATGTTCGTCGTCTCGAACGCCACATGGGAGAGGCGATCTTGTGAATCGTCTTTCAATCCGGGATAAATCTCAATGTACTGGTGATCGTTGATCTTGTAGTAATTGAGGAATAATCCTCCGCTTGGCTTGTCGAGACTGAAATGTGCGAAGCCCAGGACGTGACCGTAAAATTCGTCCGCTCGCGAAATATCCTGGACATAAAGCCCTACGTGGGCCAGACCAATTATGGGCGGCCGCTCTATGGAAGAATGGCTCTGCGCTGCGGCTCGAGATGCCGCTGCTGCATCTCTGGGAGCGGCGAAGCAAACAGCCAAGACCATCGCGGCCGAAGTCATTACAACTCGATGTTTATTCATCGCTCTAGAACTCCAAAAGAAAAGGATTATCACAGAGCATTTGAAATGAAGTCCACCGCTTGCTGGCTTAAGCGAGCTAGGGCAAACTCTCGGCCCGTAGGTCGCTAAATTCCGCATGCCCATCGCCGAAAAGAGCGAGCCCAACGAGGCCGTCTGGGAACGTCGTATCGTAAATGCTCTTTGCCAACTGGCCATCAACCTGCAATTTGATTTGCTAATGTTTTGTGCTGCTACGGGGCTGATCTCGAGGCGTGTGATCTCTTTGGCGAGTTCGTAGAGATTGTTTAAGCCATGCACCCCAAAGGCCCATTGAAGAAGGCGCCAGGGGAGCATCGCCCGCTCTGGCGTTTGCCTCCGCTTGACAACCTCGAATTATCTGTCGGACGCCAGCGCACCAGGACCAATTCCGATGTCGTGAACCCGATTTTGTGAATCGACCAGCGCCCGTATCGTCACGAAGCTTTGGCCCGGCATGCCATAACGGAGATCTGTCATCGTAACGAGCTGCAATTGTTGTTTCGGAATGGGATCTTTCTGCCAGTAGGGAAAACGAGAAAAATAGAGAACATACCGGAATTGCGGTGTGTCGCTGGCAGCCTTCAACGCGGGACTCCAAGGTGATTGATAGAGCGTGGCGCGGCCGCTGGGGTCGAACTGACCAAGAGCCGGCACTGTGTACAGGCGATACGCGTGTTCACCCTGGACAATGCCGCGCCAGGAAAACGGATTCAACGAATTGGGTAAGGCGGCGAGTTGGAGAGGAGCACCGAGATCGGGATACACCCGCGATTGCAGTTGCGAGAGTGCCCTTTGATGCAGAAGTTCGCGGAATCCGCCGTATGCCACGAAGAGGACCAATGCAGCGAGGGCGAAGCCGCGCCCGCTGCCCCGGCGGCTGCCGATCTCGTCGCTAACCAGCCGGTTCAGCAACGGCGCAGCCAGAGCAAGCAGCAGTACTGCCAGCATCACCCAGTCCGTCAGGCTGAACAGATCGAGGTAGAGCCAGCGCGAAGAGAATGGCAGGAATAGGCGGATGCCATAGCTCATGCTCCAATCGAGCAGCAAATGGCTGCCCACTCCCGCACAGGCGATAAGCCATGCCATGCGCCACCGCAATTTGCGCCGGCTGAACAGCGCTGTTAACGCGACAGCCAGCGCCGCCATGAACGGCAGGCCGATCAGGGAATGTGTGTAACCACGATGAATCTCGAGACCGCGCAACTGGCCTTGGATCATGCTGACCATGTCGATATCGGGAATATTCGCCGCGATGATCAGCAGCAGGCCGGCGCGAGGGGAATATTTGCCAAGACCGGATCGGGACAGCGCCACGCCCACGAGAGTGTGAGTCAGGTTATCCATCAGCGCCGGATCTTCTGTCCCCCGCTTCCGTCTCCTGCTTCTGTCTCCTGTCTCCTGCCTTCTGTCTTCTGCTTTCTATCTTTTCCTCACGAGCGAGATAGGCGGGTGGAACAAGCAGCGTGAGCGCCCTCGGTTCCACGTCGATCTTCACCGGCAGGCGACAGGCAAGCTCACCGTCAATCTGCGTATACACTGCGGGATCGCTCGCCGCTTCGAATGTGGCCGACGTCGCGCGAAGCACGGTGCAGCCGCGAACCCGGTCCACTCGTTTAAGCGCCACGCCAAGCAGATAACGCAGGTACCCAAAAGCGCTGGAGCCCTCGAAGAGCACGAGTTCGAAATCGTCTCGTAGCAGCGACGCACCACAGGCGATTTCCAAATCGCCTCCATAATTGCGAACGTTGCTGATTAGCGCGAAGCCGCACCGGTGGATTTTAGCCGAAACGATCACATCGAATTGCGGAATCGGGCGGAAGAGCTGCGCCACCCCGCCTACGTAATAAGCGAGTTTGCCTGCAGCTGCTTTTAAATCGAGGTTAATGTCGTAGACGATCTGGGCATCGAGGCCGATGCCGGCCATCAGGAGAAAATAGCGTTCAAACCCCGCTGCTCGCATAACCCCAAGCGAAATGCGGCGAGGTTGGAGAGAGGCGATGGAGCCGGCTGCATGCAGGAGGCCATGTTTTATTTTCAGCTCATGCGCCAGAACGTTGGCGGTCCCCGCGGGGAGAATCGCCAGCGGAACCGCCGAATGCACCATACCGTTCAAGATCTCGTTAGTGGTGCCATCCCCGCCGGCGGCGACAATGAGATCCACGCCTCTGTCGATTTCGTGCTTCGCCAGCGACCCGGCGGTGCCGGGACCGGTGGTAGCAATCAAGGTTGCCTGCGTTCCCTGTTGGCGCAAAAGGTCAATGCTACGTTGGAGCAGGTGCGCTCTCCGAGCCAGACGGCCCGCATACGGATTGTAAATGACGGCAGCCCGCCGGTAGGGGGAGTGAGCGTGATCCAAACCCATCATTATAGTTACGACACTGAGGAATCCCGTGAAAGACTCGGTTCAACATGAAATTCAAAGGCTACGCGAAGAAATTGAGCGGCACGAGCACCTGTATTACGTCGTCGATCAACCCGTAATCACAGATGCTGAGTATGATGCGCTGTTAAGACGCCTTCAGGCGCTGGAAAGCGAACACCCGGAGCTGGTGACGCCCGATTCGCCTACACAGCGAGTCGGAGGGAAGCCTCGTGAAGGCATGCAGCGAGTTGAGCATAGCACGCCTATGCTGAGCCTCGACAACGCGTTGAACGAGCAGGAACTGCGCGACTTCGACGCTCGCGTCCGGCAGCTTTTGAAACAACAACAATTCGAGTACGTGGCCGAATTGAAAATGGACGGCCTTTCTATGGCGGCCCACTATCGCGATGGCCGCTTTCATCAGGCAATTACTCGCGGAGATGGCCGCGTGGGCGAGGATGTCACCGGGAACGCCCGGACCATCCGGTCGCTTCCCTTGCGCGTAAACAAACATTTGGCGCCGTGGCCCGCGTTTGAAGTCCGAGGCGAGGTCATCATGCCGCAAAAATCGTTCGAACGCCTGAATGCGGGCCGCGATGCCGAAGGTTTGTCGCGCTTCGCCAATCCTCGCAACGCAGCCGCGGGCGCGCTTCGTAATCTGGACCCGCGCGTCACGGCGCGGCGCGAACTCGATTTCGTTCCGTACTTCCTTCTCGTCGATGGAGCGTTTGCGCTCGATAGCCAGTGGGAGACGCTTGAAACACTAGCGCGGTTCGGATTCAAAGTAAATCCGCATCGCCGGAAATGTACGGACCTGGACTGCCTTCTCGAGTTCATCAAGCACTGGGACGAGAAACGCGAAGGGCTGCCGTATCAAATCGACGGCATTGTCGTGAAGGTAGATTCCGTGCAACAGCAGCGCGAGCTTGGCTTCACGGCAAAGGCGCCGCGTTGGGCTATCGCTTTCAAGTATGCGGCCAGGCAGGCCGTAACGACGCTCGAAAATATTGAGGTGCACGTGGGCCGCACCGGCGCGTTGACACCTGTCGCTCACCTCACGCCGGTAGCGATCGGCGGCGTCACGGTTGCGAGAGCCACGCTGCACAACGAGGATGAGATCGCGAGACTGGAAGCCGAGATCGGCGATAAAGTGCTGGTCGAGCGCAGCGGCGATGTCATCCCGAAGGTGGTCCGCGTCGTTGAACGGGGACCGCACCGGCATAAGTTCCACATGCCTAAAACGTGCCCTGTATGTGGAGGCCATGTTGTGCGCGAAGAGGGCGAGGCCGCCAGTCGCTGCGTCAACACGAATTGCCCTGCGCGATTGCACGAATCGCTAAGGCACTTTGCACAGCGGAGCGTCATGAACATCGATGGCGTCGGCAATGCATTAGTCGAGCAGTTGCTCTCGCGAGGCCTGGTCAAAAGCATCGCAGATCTCTATGACCTTACGGTTGAGCAATTGACCGGGCTCGACCGCATGGGTGAGAAGTCGGCATCGAAGATCGTTAAGAACATTGACGCGTCGCGGCGCCAGCCGCTTTGGCGCGTTCTGAACGGCCTCGGGATTCCGTTTGTGGGTGAGCGGACGGCGCAAATTCTTGCGAATCATTTCGGCAGCCTCGATGAAATCGCCGGTGCCTCCGTGGAAGAACTGCAGGAGGTCGAAGAGGTAGGTCCGAAGGTGGCGGAGTCGATCCGGCAGTTCTTCTGCGAAGAGCGCAACCGCGAACTGGTGGAGCGTCTGCGCCGTGCGGAACTGCAATTTACTCAGGCGAAGAAAGCAAGGAAGCGGGGAAAGCTCAGCGGTCAGACATTCGTACTCACCGGTACTTTACCGACTTTGACGCGTGAGGAGGCCAAGGCAAAAATAGAAGCGGCAGGCGGGAAAGTCGCCGGTTCAGTCAGCAAAAAGACCAGCTATGTTGTCGCCGGCGAGGACGCCGGGCAGAAACTCGATAAGGCAAAAGATCTGGGAGCTCAGATCCTCGATGAGGCCGGCCTATTCGCTATTCTGGAGACGGATTCACGCTCATCCACCGCGGCGGAGTAATTGCTAAAACATCTTTTCTTAGTTTTGATCTCCTGGGGACCGCCCGGACTGTTGTTCTTAAGCTTTCTGGACTCTGTAGGAGTTCCGATTGTCGGCGGCGTGGATGCTCTGCTGATCGCAGTTTCTACCGTAAGCCCCACACATGCTTACATGGCGGCAATTTTTGCGGTGATCGGTTCAGTGATTGGAAGCATGGTTCTGTATCTGATCGCCCGCAAGGGCGGTGAGGTGCTTCTCGCGGGGCACACATCCAGCAGTCGCGGCCGTAAGCTGCGGCACTGGTTTGAACAGTACGGACTAGTCACAGTTTTTCTTCCGGCCATTTCCCCAATCCCCTTGCCGATGAAGATACCGGTGTTCTGCGCCGGCGCATTAAAAGTACGCCTCGTTTCGTTTATTGCGGCGGTTGCCGCGGCGCGTATCATCCGTTATTTCGCGCTCGCTTATCTGGGACAGCGGTACGGACGCGATACGCTTGCGTTCGTGGAGCATCACTGGGTTCCGATCTTACTCGTGGTTCTAGTGCTGTGCGTCCTCGCAGTCGTGATGCTGAAGGTGATTGATCGTGAGACGGAACCGCAATCGGTGCAAACCGGGGACGCTTCCGATTTCCCACACGACTGATGCCGGTGGGAGTCCCCTGGAACGAGTTATGTGGAACCTTAGGCGGGCGCTTGTTCTCTCTTGTGAACTCCGGCCGCGCGCAGCCGGTAATCGTGAGCGTCTTCGTTCAAGACGAGTTGCAGCTCGGCTTCCGACAGGTAGCGAAGGGGCGCGGAGCGATCGATCCGCCGCACAATTTCGGCCAAACCAACGAGCATCTCCATATCCGCGCGCGTCATGCTTTCATTCACGATGACTCCACAACCCTCTACGAGAAAGAAGGGCCGCTGCGAGCTTTCACTCTGTAGGTGAACCGCCGCTTCTTCACACGACGGCAGAACCGCCGCGATTCCGGCGGAGAAAATCGCCTGACAGGGAAAAAGAACCCCCGCGGCGACGATTGATCGCGAGTTACGATCGGTCGCCAGAGAGTGAACGGTTGAGTGGTCCGGCACGCTCCAGCCTGAGCGGCCGGCGATGCACGCAAGCAAATCGTAATTCGGCTCAGGCGCTTCTGCCGGTGAGAGCGCGAGACGGTCTTCTACGAAATCGAGCAGCCGCCTCACTTCCGCACACGTATCGCCATGGACAACCAGGCCGTGATTGGCGAGTACGAAAATGTTTGCGTGAGGACAGCCGGTAAGAGCCTTTTGTATCTCTTGAGCCAGCGGCAGGCCCGAAGGAACGTACGGGATCCAGCACCATGCCAGCCCGCTGAGGCGCTCCGTCAGACGGGCGCGGCCGTCTTCCCGTACTGCCCATGCGATGGTGTTCACGGAATGAACGTGAGCAACAACACGGCGCGGCAAAACGGCATGCATCGTGGTTTCAATCGATGCCCGCAGGCGAACTCCAGATTCCGTCTCCCAATCCGTCGGCGCTTCCCTATTTTGACGCACTGCTGAGAGTGCTTCCTTCAGATTGACCGGAACAAAAATTTCTTTCCGCTCCGCATCCGCCAGCCAGGTTCCCGACGCCTTGATCCACATAACCTCGTTGAGCTTGACAGACGTGTTCCCGCTGCTCGCCTGAATCAGCAGCGGGTCACGGCCGATATCAGCCGACAAGCGCAACAGCGATGTGAATTCCTTACTTCTGGTGTGCGGCAATCGCTTCTCGGTGGAGTTTAACGCAACCATCGTGGAAAATCTCGTCATTTCTGCTGCAGCACCCGGAGTTCCGGTTTCGATGCGGCATAGGTTGTGCGCTTCCGCCTCTTTTGGCCGATCTTAATCGACGCATTAAAAATTGCCCCGACTGGGATGAAGCCTCCTAATTTGTGGGCAGCGACGGCGGAAAGTCCCATAGACGCGATGCAGCCGCAGGACCCGCAATCGGGATCTCCCCCGAATTGACAAGGCGTGATTCTCGTTTTGAGATCGGCCGAAATCGTTTGCGTGGTCAAAGCAAACACGCACTCCGCCGGGCTGTGCGGAGGCGACGCAAGCTGCCGGATGAGCCCTTCGGGCATATCCAGCTTCGGGAAACGAAGGCGCATCTCTTGCAACTGATCGATCACCTGGGCGCGCTCTTGTCTCGTCAGCATTTCCGGGAGATCGTCTCCTCTCTGCGGTGTGAACAGGCTGAACCAGACCTTAGCTATCTCGGGCCGCGGCGTCCAGAACTCCATAAACTCATTCAAATATCCGGGCCGCTTCATCATTTGTCCTGTCACTGTAGAGTGAATCGTGATGTGCTGGCCTGCGATATTCTTCAAAATACGGTCGTACGTCGCCGGCGCTCGGCGGACATCATGCTCGGGCTGAAGCCCGTCGATCGACACCACTACATTCATATGGCGGAAATCCGCCCACTCGCGAGCGAGCGGCCTGAATGCGCTGGTGACCACCTGGACATGGATTCCGCGATCCAGCAGCAGCGGCACCATCGTCTCTAACTCGCGATAACGCACCAGGGGGTCTCCGCCCACAATGGATAAGTGCAAGGGCTTGAGACGATCCACCAACTCCAATACGCCGTCAATAAGAGCTTTCCCTTTGCGGTCGTTCAACTCACGAAGTGTGACCCCGCCGCCGAGATGACCGTCCTCGTACGCATAACACCCCGGGCAACGTAGTGGACACTCACGCGTAATTTCAATTGAGAGCGACGGGCAATCGCCTTTTAGGATCTTGCCCCATGCTCTCAGGATTTCCGAGGTCTGCAATTTAATTCCTTTCCAATTCGGAGATTGCGCGAAGCGGTGATTGTGATCATGCTTCGCTTTCACGTGCCAAGAGAGCGGAATTCTTACGAAGACAAACAGCTCGTAGCCGGAAGACTTGATGCCGTTCAGAACCCGCGCAAGACAAAAAGCATCACGAAGGCAGAAGCCTTAAACCCGGAGGAGAGGGATCGGTAGCGTGATGAACGATGGAAGCGCTGCTATCCGGATGGCTGAACTCCGGCATTTCGCCTGTACCGAACCAGCAGTGCTCGGATTGAAAAATGGACGCACCATAACAAGCCCAAAGACAAGGTTGGGGTGCCACACCATTGATGCCATGGCTCAGGATAGACACATTTGCCTCAACACCGGCCGGTTTTGTGGCAGGAGGATCGGCAATGCGGTCCAAAGATGCTGTGAAAACTACGAGACAGAGCAGCCAGACAAGCCAATAGATTCGTCTGGTGCTTGGCAGAGGCATCCAGGCCTATCGTATCGCAGTGGGCCATCAACGAAAGCCCCTGGCCGTACTGTTCGGCCGGGCCGGGCGATCATACAGCGTATCAGCTATTGATTAAAACCATCGGAGCGGTAATTTTTATCGTCGCCGGGCTCATCTCTATGGAGCTGGCGCCGCAACTCAACTTCACGGACATGGTCCCATTGATGTTCACCTGCATGGCATCGGTTTCATTTGTGCCCATCGGCGATTTCGTGGTCACGCCGCCCATGCTGACGGTCGTCGTGCGATCACCCATGCTGATGGTCAGCGAATCGCTGCCTTGAGAAATCGTCACACTGCGATTGCCCGATTGTACCGTGACGGTCTCGTTCTGATGAATGGTCGCGCTCCGGTTGCCTTGCTGGACCGTAAGGGTGTGATCGCCGGTTTCAACAGTCTCGGCGTCGTTGACGTGAATGGTGGTCGTGCGATCGTTGCCAACTTTTCGAGTCTCATCGTGTTCGATCACCGAATTCATATCTTTTTCGGCTTGCAGAAAGATTTCTTCTGAACCTTTCTTGTCTTCAAACCTGAGCATGTTGTAGTTCGCCGCGCCGCCCTTCATGCTGCTGCGGGTAAGCAACCCACTCTGCGTTTTATTATCGGGCAGCGTGAATACCGGCATATTGTCCTTGTTATAGACGCTGCCCGTCACGATGGGGCAGTCCGGATCGCCATGCAGAAAGCTGATAACAACTTCATCGCCGACACGCGGAATCCACTGATGACCCCACGCCCGGCCGGCCCAGCCTTGCACGACCCGAACCCAGCAGGCGTATTTAGCTTCCCGATCCCAATGAAAACGGACCCGGACCCGGCCGTACTTATCCGGCCAAATCTCTTCAGTGTTGCCGGATGCGGTCTCATCGATGACGAATGCTGTATCGAGGCCCACGGCCAGCGGCTTCGGATTCAGCATTGGCGGAACGTAGGGAACCGCGGATTTAATACACCGAAAGCTGTTCTCGTAGGACGCCCCAAGCTTTTCACGATTCTGATAATCGGGCTGCTGGATCGCGTTGTGGGACGCCTCCGTCAGAAGATAGGAGCCCGCCGCTTCCCCGCCCTGCACCGTGATCTTGTACCCGGTCGAAAACGCCCGGCACCGCGACGAGCCGTTGAACACGAGCTGACTCGTCTCGGGAGCCTGAATGCGGTGGCGGTCGAGTTTCTCTCCTTCCGGCCGTACATCTCCGAGGCGCGCCGCGGGCTTGTTGAATTGTTTCGCGTAGTTGCCAGGATAGTCGTACAACTCGAACTGCTTGCCTTCATCGGCCACTCCGGGGGATTGTTCCGTAACCTCCATGAAGTTGTGAGGCATTTCATGATGGAAATCCCGCATAGTGTGCTTTCCTGCGTGGATCTGCTCAGCGATGCTCCACGTGCGAATGGTGTCAGCGGCAGTGTCCTGACCCTGGGAAGGAGCATACACGAATGTCGCTTGCTCGGGAAGCGCTTTATAGCCGCTGGGTGAATCGCATAGCACCATCACGTGTTTGCCATTCGAATGCTCGAAGAAGTAGAAGATGCCTTCGTGCTCCATCAGCCGGCTGATGAACGCGAAGTCCGTTTCGCGGTATTGAACGCAGTAGTCCCAAACTGTGTAGGTTTTCGTTAGATTCATCTGGAGATAGGCGCTGTAACCCATTTCCTCGACGACCTGCTTGATGATATCGGGAACGGATTTGTCCTGGAAAATCCGGCAATTCGCTCCGTAGTTCAGAAAGGAAAACCAGGGAACGATCGCCGCCGTGTAATAGGCGAAGTTATCGTCCTGGCTGTCTTTGCTGAAGCGTTCGCAAAAACCGCAAATATAGCGCTCGCCGGCATCCGCTCCCGAACCTGGCTCACTCAGCTTGATGCGGACAGTGAAAGCCTTTCCCACAAGGTCATGCTGTTTGACCTGCGCGGGTTTATTGCTTTGCACGTCCGCCACCATTTTGACGGTGTAGCGAAATGGCTGCGAGATGCTTTCGGAGCCGGCAAAGCTGGAAATCAATAAGACATCCTGACCGGCAGGCGTATAGACAGCCAGAAGCCGGTTTTCTTGTGTAATCTGTTCCGCCATGGGCATCTTCCTCGCTGGGTCCTGTCAAAAACATGCGCGCAATGCCTAACCTGGTAAGGCCGTAACACTGCGCGCACGGAAACTAAACGAGGAGAGGATCCCGAGAGTATCGATCCTCCCTCCAAAATCTATGCAGGCGTGCTGCCAAATCACGCGATGGAATACTGAAACGCTCCGTCAGGCGCCATGCCAACCTCGACGGATCTTAATCGTTGGCCTTCCACCAGACTTGCCAGAAGCTGGCGGGAAATATCGGGCAGCAGAGTATTGGTCAGGATATTGTCGACATTGCGCGCGCCGCTTTCCACTTCCGTGCATCGCCTCGCGACTTCGTCGATAACGGATTCCTGATAATGGAGTGTGATTTTGTGGTTCTCCAGCATGCGTCGCTTGATCCTGTCTAACTTAAGCCGGATGATTCGCTTCAGGTTCTCATCGCGAATCGGATAGTAGGGGATGACGACCATACGGCCGAGAAATGCCGGCTTGAACATCTTGTTCAGTTCCGGTTTGATTGTTCGGACAATGCCATCGGGTGTAGGCGTGGTTTCCGGGTCGGCGCAGAGTTTCATTAGCTGATCGGTACAGGCGTTGGTGGTTAACAGGATAATCGTATTCTTAAAATCGATCTCCCGGCCCTCGCCATCTTCCATCAAGCCCTTATCGAAGACCTGGTAAAAAAGTTCCAGTACGTCCGGATGCGCCTTTTCGACTTCGTCCAGCAAGACCACTGAATAGGGCCTGCGGCGGACGGCTTCGGTGAGCACCCCGCCTTCGCCGTAGCCGACGTACCCCGGAGGCGAACCCTTCAGAGTGGAGACCGTGTGCGCTTCCTGGAACTCCGACATGTTGATTGTGATGAGATTGTGCTCGCCGCCATAGATTAAATCGGAAAGTGTCAGGGCGGTTTCGGTTTTGCCCACGCCGCTGGGTCCGACCAGCATGAATACGCCGACGGGCTTGCCCGGATCATCCAGGCTGGCGCGGCCGGTGCGGATGCGCTGTGCGATGAGGCCCATGGCATGATCCTGACCGATCACACGCTTTTCGAGGACTTTCTCGAGTTCAAGGACCATAGCGATCTGGTCCTTCACCATCTTGCCGACCGGTATGCCGGTCCAGCCCGAGATCACTTCGCCGATGATCTGCTGGTCGACCGTCACGCGCATCAGCGATGTTTCACCTTGAGCCGTTTCGAGTTCGGCCACGAGATTCGCCAGTTCCGAGCGCAATGCCTCAGGATCGGCCGCCGTGGCCGGTTCCGCGGCGCCCGCGCCTGCTCGTACCGCGGCGGCCTGCGCGCCGGGGACCATGGCTTCGAGTTGGGTTCGAAGTTCGCGGATTCGCCCAACGAGACCTTTGACCTTCTCCCATTTCTCTTTCATCAAGGCGAGCTGCGCCTCGAGAGCGGCTTTCTTCGCTACGATTTCCTGCAGGCGCTCGCTATGATCGTGACCGACCGCGAGTTCACGCTGGAGCACACGTTCCTGGACCGCAAGATCGTCGATTTGGCGAATGGTGTCCTCGATGGGGCCGGGCGTGGCATTCTGTCCAAGCGAAAGCCGGGCGCAGGCGGTGTCGAGCACGCTGACAGCTTTATCGGGCAACTGCCGACCAGCGAGATAGCGGTGCGAAAGCACTACGGCCGCGTTCACAGCTTCATCGAGGATACGGACGTTGTGATGCTTTTCAAGGGCGCTGACGATGCCGCGCATCATAACGAGGCACTGACTCTCGGTCGGCTCCTCTACTTTAACGACTTGAAAGCGCCGGGCGAGCGCGGGGTCTTTTTCAAAATACTTTTTGTATTCGGACCAGGTCGTCGCCGCGATGGTTCGCAGATCCCCTCGCGCCAGGGCGGGTTTCAACAGATTCGCGGCATCGTTCTGGCCAGCCTGCCCGCCGGCGCCGATCATGGTATGCGCTTCGTCGATGAAGAGAATGATCGGGATCGGCGACCGCTTGACTTCCTCGATGAGCCCCTTTAGCCGATTCTCAAATTCGCCTTTTATGCCAGCCCCCGCCTGAAGCAGCGCCAGGTCCAGCGTTCGGACAACGACATTTCGCAGAGGCGGCGGGACATCGCCCTGCGCCACTCGCAGTGCAAAGCCTTCGACAACGGCCGTTTTGCCGACACCAGCCTCACCCGTCAAAATCGGATTGTTTTGCCGCCGCCGCATCAGGATGTCGACAATCTGGCGAATCTCCGAATCTCGCCCGAGCACTTGATCGATTTTCCCGAGTTTGGCATTTTCCGTGAGATTCACCGTGAATTGATCGAGGTTGGGAGTCTTGCCGCCGGCGGCTTGGGCGCCGGGAGATCCAGCAGCAGCGCCCGGCGTGGCCGCTGCCGTAGCCGTCTGAGAGTCCTCGCGCGATCCACTTACGATGGCGGAAAATTCGCGCTTCAGCGTTTCTGGCTGGATCATGAGCAACTCGCGGCTAAAGTCGCGCGCAATGCGAACCAATTCCTCATCAGTCAGCAGCGCGACCATCGCAAAGCCGCTGCGAATCTGGCCGGCGCTGTAGTCGACTGAGCCGATAGTCCATGCAGTGGTCAACATCTTGACCAACGAAGGACTAAGCACCGGGTTTCGGGCATTCCCGGTTTTCAGTTTGTCGAGGCTGCGCGTAAGCTCGCCCGTGAATCGTGATTTATCCACACCGAAATGCTGGATGATCCGCAACAGATCGCTGTCCTGCCCATCCAGCAGCTTCAGCAGAAAATGCTCGATTTCGATGTCGTAATGAGTACGCGAGAGGCAGAGCCCGGCAGCGCCCTCAAGCGCAATACGAGTGGTTTCATTCAACTTGCCGATCAGCGACTTCAGGTTGACAGTCATCGATAGTCTCCTTCGAGAAAACTACAATTGCAGAACAGTTTCGCTTGGATTGCGATCAGCCGGTTTCGTTTTACTCCAGCTCAGCCATCCCAGCTGCGGAGAAGCCTCGCCCTTTGTGCCCAACTCACAAGCGGGAACGTCTTCGCGGCGCAGAACCAATTGCATTTCAAAGTCCAGCTCGTCGCCGGCGAACAGGCGCACCATGGTTCGAAGCGTGCCGAAGGCCGTCCCGGAAGGAAGGAAGTCGAGGTATTGGCGAAGCGTCAGCGGACCTAAAATAAGTCGCACACGGGCCTGCGGATCCCAAACTTCATCGCCTACTACGGCGCCAAATCCCACCTGCTGCGATTCCAATTCCGTATCGTCGAGCTGGCATTGAGCATTACCGGAAAGGCGATACCAGGCCCCGAGGAATTGCTCGACTCGTACATCCACCCCAAAATAATCCGCAAGCATTTGCTCAAGCGCAGTAGCGGAACGAGGCTGTTGCGCGAGAAGGCCGGCGTAATAAAGCAGCGACGTGTCGGGAATTTCCTGACGGCCGCGCAACCCGTTCGTGCCGAGCCCGATCACATCGAATAGATATTGCGAGAACCGGTCGTCATCACCCTGCTCAAATCCAACAAGATAGCGGTATTTCTGCCATGCCCGGTAGAAGAGCGACAGCAGACGGTGATGAAAGATATCGAGGAAATCGCGAAGCGTGTGATCACGCGCCTGAACGCGGCCCGCAACCAACTCTGTGTAGTAGATTGGCAAAACACCGAGAGGGCCGATCAGTCCGAGAAAATTGACGCGCATGAGCGGCGGCCGATCCGGCACTACTTCGAGCGACTGAATTTCGCTTGCCGGGAACGCTAGCGACGGATTCGCGCCGAATCGCAGGACTTCATTGCGGGGAAGCTGGAAGAAACCGACGCCGCTGCGTTCCTTATAGAAGGCTTGCATGAGGCGGACCGCCTGCACGAATTCAAAGGAGGACGGCGCGGCGAAGAGACGTTCTTCGACCGTGCGCCGCATCAGAGCAGTATTCGCTCTCCGGCTCGGGGGCGCCATTCGCGAAGAACCTCCTTTCGCTGTTTCGTGCGAACGACCAACTGGCTGAAGCTGTTCAAAGAAGCATACAACCCGAGAAAGCGCTCGATCAGCGAGGCGAAAAGGAATACGCCGCCGCCCGCAAATGGCTCTTCGTCGAGTTCCATCTCGACCCGGATTCCGCGCGCGAAGCTGACGCCCTGGCCGGAGATCACCCTATCGACATGGCGATGACTTTTTAGCGAAGTAATGCCCGCGATTTGATGCTCATGAGAGGTGGAATCGGAATAGTTGTACAGTCGTAGAATTTCCTGTAACGCTCCCTTCCCCTCCTCGACGAGCGACAGATAATTCAGCGAGAGATGAGAGATAAGACGCCAGTGAAGTCCGGCCCGCAAAGGCGGCCGCACCGTCACTGTCGGCTTGCGTATCGTGACGACCCTCTTGACCACGGACGCGCCTTCCACAATGAAATCGCCGGCGTCACTACCGAACGGCAAACGGGAAGGCAAATCGCGGTTTGTACAGATACACCGCACGGTCAAAGTATCGGCGCCGAGGCGCGTCGATTCGCCGCTAGTGTCCAACAGAGAGAGGAAAACATCAGTGCCCGAATCGTGCTGGCGAAGCGATGGACGCCGTCTCGCGTGCCAGTAGGCCTGGGCCTTGCCTTCTGACCGGCCGTGATGGCTGGAATAAAACGGCTCGTAGTAGGTGATCTCTTGCCGGTCCGGGCTCGACGTGAGCACCTGATCGATTGAAAATACTTCCAGCGCATTCGGGCGGCGGAAGTCGGGTGCGACCGGATATTCGAAACGCGTATGCTCCAGCAGGATGGGTTCGGCGGTGTGCGGAAACAAATTGACGATCGGCGTGCAGCCCAGCTTGAACGTGTTTGCCGTAACGTTCAATTCCAGGGTCTGCTGCCGGTCGCTCCGTTCAAATGGCGAAATCAGGAAAATAACTTCGACGCGGTCTTCGAAATCGCCAGCTGATAGACATTGCAAATTGTTCAACTCGGCAAAGAGGAATTTTTCGGGAAACGCGAAATACTCCTGCAACAAGCGGTAGCCGGTGAAGGAGCGGCGGGGATAAGGGAGCAGCGCTTCCTCGTTCGTGAAGCCCATGGGGCGCAGCGAGTTCAGAGGCAGCGCAGTCGGGCGCTGCTCCGGCTTTTTGGGGTTGCGCAACAGAATGCGGGCGCAATTATTAAACAGCAACTCGTGGAGCGTGTAGATGACGTTGCTATCCCCGTTCAGGTAAAACTGCAGCGACTTGATCTCGAGATTTGAGAACTGGGCCTCAGCCTCGCAAGCGAGTTCGATGCTGCAAGCCGCCATCACGCCTGGGGCTTTTAAGGGAGGACTCAGCCGTTCGGGTGAACGCCACCGCGCTTCGCGCACTTCGATCGGCCAAAGAGTTGTCTTGTAGCACGTATGGAACTTGCAGGGAACGCCATCGACAGGCCTGGAATACAGCAGCGTCTCACGGGGGATGGTGACGCCGGTCGAGAGCTTTCCCTGCTCCGGATCGATGTCCAACTGGACGACGGACATGGAAGGAATCGGGCGGAGGAAATGTGGGTAAAGCACTTCGATCAGCGACTCGGTGATCTCCGGAAATTCGTCGTCGATTTTCAGGTGCAGGCGCGCGGTGAGAAAGGCGAACGCCTCCAGCATACGCTCGACGTGAGGATCTTCGCAGCGATTCGGTTCCAGCACGAGACGATCGGCGATCTTCGGGTATTTGCTCGCAAACTCCGCGCCCATTTGGCGTAGAAAGCTGAGCTCGTCCTCGTAATACCGTTTCAGATCTTCGCGCATTGATTAGCCCTGCACCTTGTACTCGCCGTTGGCCACATCCAGCAGCGTATCGAAGCTGACGTGCTCAGGCGAGGGATCGACGAGCAGCATGCCTTCCACCGTGAAACGGAGCCGTGGCGATTTATCGTCGGCCGCCGAGTTGAGAATCACGTGGACGTTCGCCAGGCGGGGCTCAAATGCGGTCAACGCACCCTCCACGGCGCGCATAAGGCGGGCGCGCCCGTCGACGCTCATCAAGTTGCCCGATGTGATGTCGGGCAGGCCATAGTTGTAGACGGAGCGGAGCAGTTCCGGGCAATCTTCGGGAACGGGATCGACGGGCTGGCGGGAATTCAAAAGCCATTCGAGATCGCGCCGGAGAGCGGCCTTCAATTTAGCTAACGATTTAGAGCGCTGCAACGGCGCTTCGGCCGACTCTTTCGGCTCTTCGTCTATCAGCCGGTCGAGAACGGAAAGTGTAACCGGCCCGTCGCCTTGGTCCTTTGCCATTGGTCTAAGACAGAATACAGGAGACAGGAGACGGAAGACAGGAGCCGAGACCCTCATTCTATTCATCCTTCCGTCTTCTGTCTCTTGTCTGCTGTCTTCTCCTACGAAATAAATTTCTCCTGACGCAGCCAATTCAGCGTTTCCGGATTCGCGGCGCCGGTATCGTCGTTCAATATGGAAGTCGGCAATTGCGGGAAATCGGCGAGAAGCGTCTTTAATTCGGAGCGAATCGCTTTTGAGGCCTCCTGGTAGCCAAGCCCTTCGCAAGCGAGAATCGAGTAGCGCTGCAAGTCGAGCCAGCCGCGGCCGCATCCGCTCGCCATGATGGTTTCAGCGGTTTCGAGCAGTCGCTTCCAATCCTTCTGATTAGCGTACTGGCGAATCATTCTGCGAACATCGCCCGCGGGCGCTTCGAGCAAAGAATCGAGGTGATCGTTTGTGGCGCGCAGTTCGCCCCAGCGTAAGGCGCGAACGATGAGATAGGAAACCGGGCTCGCCGGCGCTGCGCGGCGCAGGAACTGGGCTGCTGCGAGAACGTGCATGGCAGCATCGGCGCCACTGGCGATCTGGCCGAAAGAAAAGTCTGCAAAATCCGGAAGCGGGGCAAAGGTGGAAGGCTGCGCGACAGGGATGGCAACCGCTTTATCCGACCCACCTGCAACGTGAGAATCCGGAAGATCCGGTGGAGCTTCAACGGGATCGGGATCGGCTTCAAGCTTCTTGTGCAGAAGACTGTGAACGTCGGTCGCAACGTCGTCGAGGACGCCCCTTAAAGGCGACAGATTGGGGGAGTCCGCGCCGAACCGCTCGTCGCAGAACCGATTCAACTCGGCAAGTACCGCAGCCGCTTCTCCGCAATCGGTTTCCAAATGACGATAAAACGCCTTGGAAGTGGCGGCAAACTGCTTGTCGAATTCTTCTGGAGACAGTTTCCCTTCTTTGATCGCAGCGGCCCGCGCCTTGGTCCGAGCGTCGTTGCCGCGCACCGCATCTTCATAGCCCATGGCGCGCGCATCTTTGTAAGCAAGCCAAGTGACGCCGTTCTCCGTAAGCGGAACGCTCTTCAGCAGGAGAATCGGCGAGGGCGCGGTGGCCGCGCTGCCCAACCATTCAAGCGGAGTGGCTCTCAATCCGAGGTCCCCCTCTTCAACGTCGGGATGGAGACCGTCCCAGAAGGTCGTCATAAGAGCGGTAAGAAGTTTCAGGCCCGCAGTCAGACCAGGAATTCGATCGCGGCCGATCCAGGCTTCGGTGAGCCAGGCGGCCAACCACAAATCTTTGGTTTTGGTTCGGAGCGCTTCTTCGGAAAGCTTGATGACGGTCCTGAAGTCGGATGCCTTCAGCTCGCGTTCCCACTGCCCCATTGGGCCTGCGTCGTCCTGCCGCCTTGCTTCTCTGATTTTGTCGAAAACGGGCGAGTAGTAAAGATTTTCGCCGCATGGATTAGCGCCGGCTACCGGTTCGAGAAACCCGTCGATCTCAATCATTCTTCCCTAAGCTGGCACGGCATTTTCGGCATAGATTTCAAGTTGCCGCACTTCAAGAAACGGAAACTCCTCCCCGTCCACTAAGAGCATTTTCTGGCCGAACGGAGCGATTTCGCCACTCTCGTCCTCGCACCATTCGGTTGTCCGGCCCAGCCGCACAATCTCGTCCGGATGCTGCGACGAAAGTGGAGACATTGCCGGCAGCAACACTTCACCCAGGTCGCGGGACCGAAAGGTAGGTCCGGTCTGAAGTTTCGCGGGAGCCCAAAGAAGGTCCCGCAGACGCTTGGGTGGCTCAATTTCTATGCCCGCGATGTCGCGGAACGAAATCCACATATAGTCGCCGGCGGCGAACACTTCCAGTTTCGATCCAAGCCGGGAATCCGCATCGGCAATGCTCGTAAATTCCCGGCCGTTCAATTTACCGCGGATTTGGTCGGTTGTCCCGCCGGCCGCGGGGTAGCTCTTCTTTTCAAACATGTCCCGCCGCGTACGCGCAGCGTTGAGCGCGCCACGGTAGAGAAGGGTTCCGATGATGCTGTCTTTCTTACCGCTCTGCTCCAGAAGATCGAGCTGCTTTTCGGCGCGATCGAATTCACCTGCAAAACAGAGCAGCTCAAACAGGAACGTCCGACTTTTCAGGTCGGAGGGATTGTCCCGGAGTGTTGCACTGAGGGCCGAGATTGCCTCTGTGAGCTTCCCGGCCCGGTACAGTTGCTGCGCATCCATGATTGAGAGCTATCGTACGACTAGGCCGGCGTGTTCTTCTTAATGTCCCAGCTGCCTTGCTGCTGAGTGCCCTGAGAGCCGTCTTCGCTTTGCGGGAAGTAAGTAATTTTCATGCTTGAGAAGGACATCGCGACGGATTCGGAAGGCTTTCCGCCGCCGGCCGAACCGCCCCAGCTGATGCTGTCGATGAAGCACTCAGCCATCTCAAGCTTGTAATACTCGACGGGCTTATCACCGCCCGCTTCGCGAACGACCAGCGTGCCGGTTCCGAAGTGCTTACCGCTTGCGCAATTCTGAAATAGCTTCGCGGAAGCATTATCGACCTGCTTCTGGATGGACAAGCTACTGATGTCGACTTTGCCGGCGCCGCTGCCGTGTCCGTAAGCGACGCTCGACGGATTGGAGGCGCCCAAACTGAAGCTGAACACTTCAATTTCGTCGACATGGCCGTTAGCCTTCGACTCACCGGTAACGCCATCGATTTTCAAGAAAATTTCGACTGCCATAACTGGATATCCCGCTCCTTAGATCTCCTGAGAGAGTGACTTTCAAACTTCGGAATCTTTCGATTCGGTTAAGTTGTTTCTTGCCAAGTCCGGTCCGTCGCCTATCGCACGGGAGGCGGTAATTCGGCAACCAGACGAAGAGAGACCGACAATTCATCCAATTGATAATGCGGTCTGAGGAATGCCACTGCTCTATATGCACCTGGCTTGCCAGGAACTTCGACCACTTCGACCCGAGCTTCGCGGAGCGGGTTGCGGGCTTTAATTTGAGCGGGGGCATCATCGTCACCGATGGTGTACGTTTGAATCCAGTCGTTCAGGAAGCGCTCTGCCTGCGAGCGGGACATGAAGCTGCCGATCTTGTCGCGCATCATCGCCTTTAAATAGTGCGCAAAGCGGGAAACGGCAAGAATATACGGGAGCTGCGTGGAAAGGCGGGCATTCGCGTTCGCCGCGTCCTTGTTGTAGACCTTCGGCTTTTGCGCGGATTGAACGCTGAAGAATGCGGCGTAGTCGGTGCCCTTACAGTGAACCAAAGGGATAAAGCCGTTATCCGCGAGTTCCTTCTCGCGCCGGTCGGTGATGGCGATCTCCGTCGGGCATTTCAGGGCTACATCGCCCTCGTCGGTGCGGAACGTGTGCGCCGGCAGGCCTTCGACAAGCCCTCCGCCTTCCACGCCGCGAATGGCGGCGCACCAGCTATATTGCGCAAATGCATTCGTCAGGCGAGTGCCGAGGGCATACGCGGCGTTACCCCAGAGGTATTTGGAGTGATCGGTTCCGTCCACAGCTTCTTCGTAATTGAAACCATCGACTGGTTTGGTGTCGCGCCCGTACGGCAGCCGCATCAGGATATGCGGCAGCGCAAGGCCCACGTAGCGCGCATCCTCGCTCTCGCGGAAGCTCTTCCATTTAGCGAATTCCGTGGAATCGAAGATTTTAGCGATATCGCGGGGGGTGCCCAGGTTTGTATAGCTGTCGAGATTCATCAGTTCCGGCCCGGCAGCCGTCAAGAAAGGCGCATGCGCGCCGGCGGCAACGTGGGACATGCGATCGAGAAGCTCGATGTCTTCAGGATGCTTCGTGAACTCGTAATCGCCAATCAGCGCGGCGAAGGGCTCGCCGCCGAAAACTCCGTATTCATCTTCGTAGATCTTCTTGAAAGTCGCGCTCTGATCGAACTCCGCGGCGCGCTGGAGATCCTTAAGCAGCTCTTTCTTCGAGACGTTCAAGACCCGAATCTTGAGCATGGTCGAAGTCTCCGTGTTGTCGAGCAGGTACTTCAAGCCGCGCCAGCTTCCTTCGAGCTTCTGAAAGGCGGGGGCGTGCAGGATTTCGTTTAACTGGAGAGAAATCAGATGATCGATCTGCGCGATGCGCGCATTGATCATGGCCTCCGTATCTTTAGAGACCGTGACTTCACCCTGGAGCACCTGGCCGATGAACTCCTTGATAATGTCCTTGCCGCGTTCCTGGGAAGCAGCCTCTTTACCAAAACGGCCTTCTTCGACGATGGTGTCCAGCAGATTTGTCTGCTGGGTGGTTTCCTGCCCAGAACCTGCCGGCGCAATCTTTTGTGCTTCACTCATTACGCGTCTCCCTCCGGTTTAGCCTCAATCCCAAGCTCTGAACGGAGTTTGGCGAGTTTCTCGGTGTCGGAAACGGCGTCGAGAAGCAACTGGTCGAGCTTTTCGTTGGTCTGCAGGGTACCGCGCAAGTCGTTCAGCTTCGTCCGGAGATCGAGCAGTTCGCGAAGCGGGCCCACCTGACGGGCGACCTGTTCCGGCTCGAAATCGTCGAGGCTTTTGAAGCTGAGATCGACTTTCAACTGCGGCGCATCGGGCTCTTCGCTCAACTTATTCTCGACGCTTAGCGCCAGATGAGGCCGCATGCTTTCGAGCACACTGTCGAAATTGTCGGGCGAGACGTCAACGAAGCGGCGGTCCTTCAATCGCTGCAGGGGCTCGGCCGGCTGGCCGGTGAAATCGCCCATGACACCGAGAACGAACGGCAGCTCTTTCAGCTCGATCGCATCTCCGATCTCGACATCATAGGTAATCTGGACGCGCGGCGGACGGACGCGCTGCAGCTTCTTCTGAACACTTTCTCGTGCCATTTAGGTTTACCTCGCTTGCCTTTCTGAGTTCCGGCAACTTTCAGCCCGTTCTGAGCCCGCCCTCTTCGATTCACGGATCATCGTCCCGGAACCGACCGGATGGATCGGTCTTCTGGACGGAGTTCCGAACGCCGACGTTCCAGCGGGCGACCGCGAAAGCATATTTTAGGCTGGCCTAGATATTTAATCACCGGAGAGCTAAAATTGCCACTAATAAACAGATGGGTCTCCGGGTCTCCCGGAAAAATACGCCCGCTTACATGCAAGCTGCCTGCCATTCGCCAGCCTGAAATCAGCGGGATGGAAACATCGAAAACCCCCCAAGCGTCCTACCAAGGTCAATGTGACCCTGTACTCGATTGATACGATACCGGACGGCAACAACACTGCCGGACCGTGCTGAAGGAGTATTCTTTACATGGGAATTAGCTCACGCTACATTGCGCTGGCTGCACTTTTAGCCTCCGTCGGGTGGTCGCAACAAGTAACGGTCCCCCCTGGGCCGCCGCCACCGCAGAGCCAGGTAGTCAGGAGAGCGGCCGTTGCGCCGGCTCAGCGAACGACCTTGGGGCCGGCTCCTCGTGTGGAACTGGGCCCCATTGACAGCAAGGTGCGAACACAAGCTCCGCCGCGGCGCGGTTTGCTGCGTATTGCGGCCACCCGGCCGCTCACGGCCGCCCAGATGAGCACCGGGGGGTGGCAGAACACTCCGAGCGGCGCCGTCTGGAGGATTTCGCTGCGGTCGGATAATGCCATCGGCGTCCGGCTGCATTTCAAGAATTTCAACATAGGCTCAGGCCAGGTATGGATTCACGACACGGCGAATCCCGCAAAGCAGACCTTCGGGCCGTACACGGGCCGCGGCCGCAATCTAAATGGCGACTTCTGGACAGAGATTGTGTTCGCCGACACCGTGGAGGTGGAATATAAACCTGTCGCGGCAAGTCCGATTTCCGGCCTGCCTCCCTTTACAATTTCAGAGCTCAGCCATTTATGGCGAATTGGCTCGCACGTTGCGCCCATGTCCGGCGCGGCGCGGCGCACATTAGAGGGGAACCGGGATACCGCGTTGACCTCGCCCGCGTCTCCGTTCCAGATCGTTCCCCGCAGCCTTCCAACGGCATCGCGAGTGGAAGCGGCGCCCCCGAATTATTCCTGCTTTCTCGATGCGGCCTGCTACGCGGATCCCAATTCCGTAAATTACCACCCCGAAGTAGCGGACGCGGTAGAGGGGACAGCGTATGTGGTCTTCAACAACTTCCAGTGCACGGGGACTATTCTGAACGCGCCTAACGCAAACCCGCTGATGTTGACCGCCGGCCACTGTATCGCGACGCAGAGCGACGCTGAATCGGTGGTGGCCGTGTTCAATGTCGTGAATCAATCGTGCCAGACCAATACGGCTAACTTTTCCGTTCCGACCGATGCGCAGTTGAGCGCGCTTCCCCAGGCGAACGGCGTTCGGCTTCTCTCGTTCGCGGATGCGCCTTTCAACGATGAAAGCAGCAATTACGAGATCGGAAACGATATCGATTATTCGCTCATTTTGCTCGACAGATTTCCGGTCTGGCCGAATTTGTTGCTGTCAGGCTATAGTTCGTACGCTTTATCGCCGGGTCAGCAAGTAACCGGCGTGAGCGCCGCGCAAGGCCTTTCCCTGACGGTTGCATTCGGGACTGTGGACCCGCAGACCGCCTGGTTCAATGGCTACGACATCGACCAGAGCCAGACGGGACGCATCGATTTGGGTTCATCCGGGTCGGGCATGTTCGACGGAGTGGGGCATCTGCTGGGCGTATTGAGCACCGGGACGGATCCGTGCAACGGAGACCCGAACTGTACGAAGACATCCTGCGATTTCAACGAAAGCACTGAAGGATTCCCGTTCATCGCGACGTACACGTCGTTCACATCGATTTATCCATACATTCGCGATTACCTGAACAAGCCGCTGAATACAGCGGGCACCACGCTGCCAGACGACCCCACGGTTTTCTCCGCGCCGCCTTTGAGCAATGTCGACGTCTACGGCAACGGTATCGCCACGCTGAACTACAACGCGCCCGCGGGCGTTAACTATGTCGAGATCCACGTGGGTTCGCCCAACGGGGCCCTCTTTGCCTTTACCGGTCCGGCCGGCCAACTCAAGACCGGACAATGGGCCACCGATGGCATGACGTTCTATCTACAGGATGTCTCGAACAACCAGCCACGGACGCTGGCGAATACGCTGGCTACCGTCACGGTTCATCGAAGTGCGGTTCTATTCACAGCCACACCGCCGTTCTACCTCGCGGCTAACGGCGAGGACACCGGCTATTTGACGGTCAAATGGGATGTTCCCGGCGCGACGAAGACGGAAGTCCATATCGCGTCACCGACAGGCCCCTTGTTCGCTTACGCTCCCGGGGAAGCGGCCTGGGCCAATACGGGCTACTGGGTGCGAGACGGACTCACATTTGTGCTGTGCAATGTTTCGCAAAGCGCGTGCAGCGCTCAGAACGTCGCCGCGACGCTCACGGTTCATGTCACGCCGGATGGCGCTTCGACAGTTGACTCCGGCAGCGCCGTGCTGTTCGCGAATCCCAATCCGATCATAGTGCCCGGTGACCAGTTTTTTGGGCAGACGATGCTATCCTGGAACGCTCCAGGGGCCTCTGTCGTGGAAATCCGCGTCGGATCGCCCACGGGGTCATTGTTTTCGTACACCGGGCCGCAAGGCTCGGCGCCTACGGGTACGTGGGTAACTGACGGCATGACGTTCTACTTGCAGGACGTGACCAAGGGCGAGCCCGGCACAACGGTTGGGACCGCGACGGTGTATCTGGCCCTTCCGCCCCCATAGGGCCGGTTCATCGGTTGCGAGAGCGGGAAGCTTGGCCGATGCGATGTGGCGGCCAATGCTTCCCGGCTCGACTTGAGGATCTGGCCGGCAAACGCCAGAGTCGGCTTGCAGGATTCGCGATCCAACCTCCATGTATGGGCGTTGTTGGCGTGTCCGAGCGTCCATTTGCGCTTGACGAGCGCCTCGGCTTCCGCCTTCGAACAAACGAACCCAAAGTTGGCCGGAGAGAACTCCTTGCCGGCGACGAGATGGCACATGCCGACTTCGTAGATCGCTTCCTGCTCGCGCGTTTCCTGGGTTTTGCGCAACATTTTGAGCACCTTTTCGTCTTAGCGCATCAGGCGCTGTTCGTTAATTGATAACGTGAGCAGCGGATCTTTCGAGCAGCGCAGGTTTCGGCGAGCACGAATCGGGAAGAGGCGAGCCCATGCATTACAGTGAACGAACGCGCTTCCATCGATCTGCCGCAGATCGGGAACGTGTTCGCCAATTCTCCGAAGCTGGTTCGCCCCCGCCTACGTTTCGGCTTCCTGACGTTGTCCCTGCGCACGCGGGGGCGAACCGATCGCGAAACGATCAACCGACGCAACCGCTCTATTGTCCCCACGTGTCCGCGCCCGTGCAAAAACTTAGAATCAGCAGTCGTTCTGTAACGCTTTCCAGCTATCTTTGAAAGTAAGGAATGAAGAAAATCGCCTTGATCGAAGACGACCCCGATCTCTTCGTCCTCATCAAGTACAACCTGGAAAAAGAGGGGTTGGCCGTTGTCGGCACGCAGACCGGCAAGGAAGCGCTCGAATTGTGCAGCCGGGAGCTGCCGGATCTGTTGCTGCTCGACATCATGTTGCCGGATTCCGATGGCCTGGAAATCTGCCGCCAAATTCGAGCTCATCCGAGACTGGCAGCGGTGCCGCTGATCTTCCTTACTGCGCGTGCGTCCGAAACCGATCGTGTTGTCGGCCTGGAACTCGGCGCGAACGACTACCTCGTCAAGCCATTTTTCATCCGGGAGCTGATCGCAAGGGTGAGAGTGCAACTGCGCGGCCAGTCTGTCGCGCGGCAAACGCTTCGCGTAGCCGGACTCGAACTGGAGCGCGATTCCTGCCGGGTGCTGCGGCACGGAGCGGAAGTGTTGTTAACCGCAACCGAGTTTCGCCTGCTCGATCATCTGATGAGCCGGCCTGGGATCGTATTCAGCCGCGATCAAATCCTGGATGCGGTTTGGGGTCTGGACAAGTCGGTCACACATCGCACGGTGGACGTGCATATTCTCCGGCTTCGGCAAAAGCTGGAAACGGACCCCTCGAATCCGTCTCTGCTTCTCTCCGTCCGTGGCTTTGGATACACCTTCGCCAGGGAGCCGCACGGGCCAGCAGTTAAGGGGTAGAATCTCGTTCGTCATGCCTCCGCTTGATGCCGCACATCGATGCCCTTGACGAGAAATAAGGTGTTTTCCGCGATATTCGTTGCGTGGTCGGCGATTCTTTCCAGATGGCGCGAGATCAGAATAAGATCGACTCCCTCGGCAATCATTGCGGGGTCTTGCTTCATGAATTCGATCGATCCGCGATAGATGGAAGTTCTCAGCGCGTCCACTTCGTCGTCCGAGAGCAGAACCTCCCTTGCCAGGTCCGGATCCCGCCGGACAAATGCATCCAGGCATTTGCGCACCATCTGCTGAGCGAGCACGGCCATCTTATGAATATCGACGGGGGCGTTCGCAGCGGGTTCCTCGATCAGCGTCAATGCCCGCTGCGCGATATTCACCGCCAGATCGCCCATGCGCTCCAGATCCGTATTGATTTTAATCGCGGCTGTGATAAATCGCAGATCTCCCGCGATAGGCTGCTGTAAAGCAAGCAGGCGGGTGGCAAGTTCGTCAATTTCGATCTCAAGACGGTTAATGCGTATCTCGTTGCTCCACACGGTATCCGTACGCCGTACCCTGCGCTCTATCAGCGCAAGCACGCTTTCGTGAATGGACGATTCCACCAGACCGCCCATTTCGAGCAACCTGTTTTGCAATTCGTCCAGCTCGTGTATGAAGTGCCGCATGTATGTCCCTACCCGAAACGTCCGGTGATGTAATCTTCCGTTTCTCTTCGGCTCGGCTTTTTGAATATGGTCGCCGTGTCATCGATTTCGACGAGACGGCCCATGAGAAAGAAGCCCGTACGGTCGGCGATGCGCGCGGCCTGCTGCATATTATGCGTTACGATTGCGATCGTACACGATTTTTTCAGCTCGAAGAGGAGTTCTTCAATCTTTGACGTCGCGATTGGATCCAGCGCCGAGCTGGGTTCGTCGAGCAGAAGAACTTCGGGATCGACCGCCAGCGCTCTCGCAATGCAAAGTCTCTGCTGCTGGCCGCCGGAGAGCGTATATGCGGATTTGTACAAATGATCTCTAACTTCGTCCCACAGAGCTGCCCGCCGTAAACTCTTCTCCACGGCATCGGGGATCTCCCCTCTCGAGCACAGGCCATTGACCCGTAAGCCGTATGCGACATTATTGAAAATCGATTTCGGAAACGGGTTCGCTTTTTGGAATACCATCCCCACACGGCGGCGCAGAGCAGTTACGTCCGCGGCAAAAATATCTTCGCCATCGAGCAATACACCGCCTTCCACACGGGTTCCTTTGACGGTTTCGAACATTCGGTTGAGAACGCGCAGGAAGGTCGATTTTCCGCATCCCGATGGCCCAATCAGCGCAGTAATCCGATTCGCTTCGATCTCCAGCGAAACATCATAGAGCGTTTGCTGTTTGCCGTAGAAGAAATTTAGATGGGACACGCTCAGTTTTTGCACGGATTGCGCCGGCCCGGCCGCAGCTGGCTCGGAAGCGGAACTCTCAGTCTTGGTAGCGGCCGTCATATCTATCTCGGGGCTCTGCGCGGCAGGAGTAAGCGGGCGGAAATGTTAATGAACAGAACCAGTGCAAGCAAGACCAGCCCGGCCGCCCACGCTTGCCTGTGCCAGTCCTTGTAGGGTGAAATCGCGTACGTAAAGATCATGACGGGAAGCGATGCGGCCGGTTCGTTCGGCGAAAGATTCCAGAATTGATTGCTGAAGCTTGTGAATAGGAGCGGCGCTGTCTCGCCCGCCACGCGGGCAAGAGCGAGAAGCATCCCCGTTGCAAGCGCGCCGAAGGCTGCCGGCACCACGACGGTCGCAATGGCCTTCCATTTCGGCGCGCCCAGGGCGAGCGCGGCTTCCCGAAAGCTTTGCGGCACACCTTGAAGAAATTGCTCCGTGGTCCTAACGGCAATCGGGATGAAAATGACGCTGAGCGCGAAGCCTCCGGCAAAAATCGAGAAATGTCCAAGCGGGACTACCACCAGCGAGTAGGCGAAAATGCCTACCACGATGGACGGAACGCCGTTCAGCAGGTCCGTCACATAGCGCACGACGAAAGAAAATTTTCGTCCGCCGAATTCGGAAAGATAAACCCCGGCGAAAAATCCGACGGGCGCGCCAATAAGCGTTGCTATCAAAATGAGTTCGGCGCTGCCGGCAATTGCATTCGCCATGCCGCCGCCAAGCTCGCCGGGCGGTTTCGGTAGTTGAGTAAAGAACGCGAAATTGATGGATCGAAAGCCGTGCCAGATCAGATATCCAAGAATAAAGAACAAGCTGGAGACGGTAACAAACATCGACAGGCCGGTCAGCGCGAACATCGCACGGCCGATCACGTTGCGTCTGGCTAAGCGGCTCATGTGTGAATCGAGCCGGTTCGGCTCGTGGCCAGCATTAAGAGCTGGCCGAGTCCGTTCATAATCACCGTAATGACAAACAACACCAATCCGAGTTCGATCAGTGCACTGACATGCAGATTCGTAATCGCTTCGGTAAATTCGTTAGCAATAACGGCGGCGATAGTATAACCGGGGGCAAACAGCGACGCACTGATTTTGGGATCGTTTCCAATCACCATCGTCACCGCCATGGTTTCAGCAAGCGCGCGTGCAAGGGCAAGGAACACAGATCCGGCGATGCCGGACCGCGCGTAGGGAAGCACGACGTTCCAGGTGGCCTCCCATCGAGTCGCACCCAGCGCCAGAGCCGCTTCATGCTGTTCGCGCGGAACGGCTAACAACGATTCGCGAGATACAGAGGTGATGAACGGAACGACCATAATCGCAAGCACGAGTCCAGCCGCCAGATATCCGACGCCATATGCCGGGCCTTGAAAACAGGGCAGGAATCCAAACCAATCTTTCAGCCACGGCTCTACCGGGTCCCGGAGAAGCGGCACCAGCGCGAATAGCGCGAGCAGCCCGTAAATTACGCTGGGAACCGCGGCCAAAAGCTCCACAACGAATGTAAGAGCGCTTGAAAGCCGCAGTGGAGCTAATTCGGACAGAAAAATCGCGCAGCCCAGACCCAGCGGACCCGCAATGACCAGTGCGACCACGGAAGTAACGACTGTCCCGTACACAAACGGCAGAGCGCCAAATTGGCCGGTTACGGGGTTCCAAGTCTGTGTAAATGCAAATGACCAGCCAAACTTGGCGCGCGAAAGCTCCGACGCCGACACAAGCTTATACAGGACAAGCACGGTCAGGATGATGATGGATACCGCGAACAGCAGCGTGACCAAATAGGCAATCCTGTCACCGGAGAGCGAACTGCGGACTTTGGCCAGTGGCCGCGCCGCCCTCGTGCCAGCGAATTTGCCGCAATCAGCCATCAATGAATTTCCGAAATCTGGCCGAGTTCCTTGGATTGAACTTGAGGCGGCAGCGGCGCATAGTCGAGCGATTCCACCATGGTTTGTCCGTCGGTTAGCATCCAATGGAGGAAGCCTTCAATGGCGTCCCTCTTGGCGGCGTCCGGTAGGCGGGCCGGTATCAGCATCCACGTAAAACTCGAAATGGGATATGAATTCGCGCCCGGAGCGTTGGTGATCGAGACCCGAAAATCGGCCGGCATATTCGCCGCGGCGCCCGCTGCTGCCGCCGTAACGCTGCTCAGATCCGGTTTGACAAAGTTGCCCGACGCATTGCGGACAATCCCGTAAGGAAGCTTGTTCTGCAGCGCGTAGCTGAGTTCGACATAGCCGAGCGAATACGGCGTCTGCTGCACCAGTCCGGATACCCCTTCGTTCCCCTTCGCCCCAAGTCCGGTGGGCCAGTTCACCGAAGTGCTGGCTCCTACTTTGCTCTTCCAATCCGGACTGATTTTGGAAAGATAATCCGTCCAGACAAATGTCGTACCGCTTCCGTCGGATCGATGTACGATCACGATCTCGTGCTTTGGCAGGTTGACACCCGGATTTGCGGGCGCCAGCCGAGGATCGTTCCAATTCTTTATATTGCCTAGGAACAATTCGGCCAGGGTTTGGGGTGTGAAATGTAGCTGCGCCTTCAGGCCCGGCAAATTGTACGTCGGCACGTCCGCGCCGAGCACTGTCGGGAAATGCAGAATTTTTTTGTTCGTCTGAGCGAGCATCTGATCCGTCATTGGCATATCCGATGCACCGAAGTCAACCGTACCTGCGAGCAGTTGACGGATGCCGCCGCCCGAACCAATCGATTGATAGTTGATCTTCAAGTTTGGATGTAGCTTGTGGTATTCGTTAAACCACTTTGAATAAATCGGATACGGAAACGTTGCCCCCGCGCCGTTGATGAGAAGCGAGCCGCTCTTATTCGCCTGATTCGATACAACTTGCGATCCCGATCCACACCCCATCAGAAGCAGAAGCGGTAACGCACTTGCCCCGGTCAACCAAGGCTTCATTAGTCCTCTCTTTCGTGAACCTGTCTAAATTGTCGGATTGCGTTGTTACAGAACGGTTAATGCTTGGATACATCTCGGTGAGGGCGCTGCAAATGTTCCGGAATCTCCACCGGGATGACAACTGTAAAGGTCGAACCCTTGCCCAGGTCGCTATTTACTTCGATCCGGCCGTTCATCAGTTCGACGGCATGTTTCACAATGGCCAGTCCCAGCCCGGTCCCGCCCACCTGGCGCGAGCGCGCCCGGTCCACCCGGTAGAAGCGCTCGAAAATGCGACTCAGATTCTGGGACGGAATGCCGGACCCTGTGTCCGAAACGACAATCTTCACAAGGCGGTCCGGTATCCGGGAGACTTCGATGCGGGCCTCGCCACCGGTACGGTTAAACTTGATCGCATTATCGAGCAAATTGACGATGACTTGCTCCAGACGTAGCCTGTAACCACGAATCTCAACGTCTTCAAAATCGCCGAGGATCAAGCTCACGTTCCGGATCTGTGCCTCGGGTTCAACGGTACGAACCGCGGCCGCAATCGCCTGTTTCATTGAGAAGGTCGAGACCTCTGCCCCCGAGAGGCCCGAATCGAGATCCGACAGTGTCAGCAGATCGGCGCTGATGTTGTTGAGGCGGATAGCATGGGCCCTGATCGTCTCCAGGAACTTCTTGCTCGTCTCCGGCTCTCCCATCGCGCCGTTTAAGAGCGTTTCCGCATAGCCGAGGATGGCAGCCAGTGGAGTGCGGAGTTCGTGGGATACATTGGCCACAAAATCCTGCCGGACGCGTTCGAGCCGCTCGATTTCGGTGATTTCGTGCAGCACCGCGACCGCCCCGCGGCCTTCCGCGCCCACCAGCGGAGCGGCATGCACCGCAAACACGCGATCGCCAGCCGCCGCAAGTTGAATGCGCCTGGTTACCGATTCTCCCGTGGCAAGCACGCCTTCGAGCGCGCTCAGGAGTGCGGAATCCCGCAAAATCGTAAGCAGCGGTATTCGCCTTATGCTCCCCGGATCCACACCGAGTGCCTGGCCAAACGAGTCATTGCAGAACAGGATGCGCAAGTCGGGGCCGACGGCCAGAACGCCATCCACCATGCTCGCCAGGATCGCGTTCCGGCGGGAGGACTCAATTCTCAACTCGTCCATGGATTCGCGAAGCTGTTGACCCACGTGGTTCAGGGCGCGGCTCAACGCCCCCAGTTCGTCGTCGCTTTCGGGAATCAAGGAGGTCGGCTCTCTCGATGTGAGTAGGCGTTCGGCTATCGATTTGATCCGGCCAATGCGACGGCTGATGCGTAGAGAGAAAAAATAAGCAAATACCAGAGCCAAAGCCGCCGCAGCAATAGACGCGTAAATGATTCGCCTGCGCACCGCCGATACGGCACGGCTCACTTCTACAATCGGTACGGCCAGGCGGAGAACGAGCCCTTCGCGCCCTTGGTGCGCGAAGGGAAACGCCACATAGCAGAAATCGCGATCCAGTGTGTCGCTATGGCGAACAGAAGTTCCGATTGTGCCCTGGAGAGCTTGCCGGACCTCCGGCCGGTTTGCATGGTTTTCCATCGTTTCCGGATCGTGCTGCGAATCTGCGAGAACAACTCCGGAATGTGTAATCACCGTGACGCGAGCTTGCGCCCGGGCCCCCGCTTCCCCGACGGTCCGGTTGAGTTCCGCTAGGGGGACATTCGCCAGTTCGTAGGCTACGAGATGAGCCTCGGCAATCAGTCGAAGCTCAACGCTGGAAGTTTCGCGGGAGGCGGTATAGCGCGTAAGGTAGAAATCCAATACGCCCAGCGCGAATGCAAGCAGAAGCAACGCGCTCAAGAAAAATTTTCGGAACAACGAGCCGCCACGGCCGTGCTGGCGATTGGCTCTTGGCAGCGCCTCATCGCTGCTTGTGGCTTTTTGGATCATTGATTCCGGCGCCCTGATTCACCAGCTATAACACGCGCCAAATTGTCGTCATTTCTTTACCGTTTCGTAATATTCGTCGGCAACAATAGTTTCGGCCAAAGAGACTATGAGAAACGACAAACTCTTCGCCGCGCTCTGCCTTTTTGCATGCGCGGTTCCTGTTTGGAGCGCACCGCCAGCAACTTTGTCCGCGAAAGATGTCATTGCACTTCGGGCGCAGATCGCCGGGCAGCAAGAGGAAATCCAGCGCCTTCAAAAATCGATTGCTGAGCAGCAAGAACTGCTGGACCGTATTCTCGCAGGAGAGGCGGGCGCCAAGCCCATACCGTCGGCCGCTCCAACCCAGCGGCGTTCCGAAACCCAATCCTCTCCGCTTTCGATTCCCATTGGCAATGCCCGCCTGACTCCCTTCGGTTTTGTGGATGCCACCCTGTTCGGCCGCACTACAAACGTCGGCAGTGGCATTGGTACGAATTTTGGCGGTATTCCCTTCGGCGACTCCGCGGCCGGGCATCTTTCCGAAGCCAACTTCAGCGCCCAGAATTCGCGCCTCGGTTTTCGCGTCGATTCCACCGTCCACGGAGTAAAGGTACTCGGCTATTTCGAGGGTGACTTTCTGGGTAGTCAGCCCGGCAACGCGTTCGTCACGAGTAACTCGAACACTTTCCGCATGCGGAACCTTTTCGTGGATCTCCACAAGAGAAAATTCGAGCTTCTTGGCGGACAGGATTGGAGCCTCGCCACTCCAAATCGCAGTGGCCTCTCGCCTCTGCCCTCCGATATCTTCTACACCCAGAACATGGATACGAACTACCAGGCCGGCCTGGTCTGGGCGCGGCAGATGCAGTTCCGCTTCACTTTTTATCCCACGGATAATTTCGCCATTGCTCTGTCACTCGAAAATCCGCAGCAGTATATCGGAGGTTCCGGTGGTTTGAGTGCCTCTGCCGTGAAACTCCCAGCTGCGCTCACCTCGTTGTTGACGCCGGAATTTAATAACGGCACAACCGGCTCGGCCGTTCCGAACCTTCACCCCGACATCATCGTGAAAGCCGCCTACGATGCGCGCCCAGCCGGCCGCCACCTGCACTTCGAGGCGGCATCGTTAACCCGCAGCTTCAAGAATGCTCTTCCCGCAGGCACCCCTGGGGCTTATCAAACGCACTCGCTTACCGCCGAGAGCGCCGAAATCAATGCGAACCTTGAACTCTTCAAAGGCTTTCGCCTCATCGCTAATACCTTCTTTGGGTCCGGCAACGGGCGCTATGTCTTCGGCCTCGCGCCCGACGTAATCGTCCGCCCCGATGGCGCACTTTCTCCCGTCCACACCTACTCCACCGTGGACGGATTCGAGGTCAATCCCTCGAAAAACATGTTGCTGTACGGCTATTACGGAGGGATCAGCATCGCAAGAAACACCGCACGCGACATTAATGGCGACCCGATCGGCTACGGCTTCTTCGGTTCGCCGGCTACCAACAACCGGACCATCCAGGAAGCGACGTTCGGCTTCGTGCCCACTATCTGGAAGCGTCCGGACAGTGGTGCGCTTTCTCTGATCCTCCAGTATTCTTATCTGACGCGCACTCCTTGGTACGCCGCTCCGGGCGCGCCGCGGAACGCCCATACCAGCATGTACTGGGTGAATCTTCGCTATACGATCCCTTGATCCTGCTAGATCCACCAGTATGCGAAAAACGATACAGACGAATTGCAGTACCGAGCGCAATCATCATCCCTGTCCCAGCGCGTCATTCTGCCGGAGTTGACAAGATCCGTAGGGCGAACCTAACCCCGGCGCCTGTTCCGTATAACATGACTTTTGCCATTGATTCTGTCATTCGGCTCCGGCGCCACGGCAGGTCACGAGATTTATGAACTACTTTGCCTTTTAGTTTCAATCGCTTGCAAGCAAACCCGTATGACTTTGCCTCATTGGTGTTTTCCCATTGATTCAGATGCGAAGCCCCAGATCAGCCTTTCCTCCAATTGCGCCGTTTCTCGATTTCGTGGATAATAAAGTACGGAATCGAGGATTCATGGTGACAACGTTGGCGACCCCTGACATTGCTGGCTATACATTTGGCCGCTCACCGGATCTGACGGACCCGAAAGTTCGTGAACAACTAAGCGCCAGTGCGATCAAAGCGTTTATAAAGATCGCTGGGCAATGGAGGCTCACGGAGCCACAGGCGCGCGGATTGCTTGGCGGTATCGCATCGTCTACATTCCACGCATGGAAAACCAAACCGGATGAGCAAAAGCTGACACAGGATACGTTGATGCGGATCTCGCTGGTCATCGGCATCTACAAGGCTCTCCATATCTATTGGGGTGATGAGTGGGCCGATCGCTGGATCACGCTCGGCAATCGTGGATCGATGTTCGCCGGGGTTGCGCCGATCGACTATATGATTCATCAGGGGCAACCGGGGATGTTTCAGGTGCGCCGAATGTTGGATGCCTGGCGCGGCGGCCGTTGACAGATCCTCAGGTTCGTCGCATTCATTGGGAAAGTTCCCACCGTCTGATCTCGTCGCTTTATAGCGAAAGCGGAACAGTACTCTCTGCCATTGCCGACAGCGCCAAAGAACTAGAAGACCTGATATTGCTCGATGGAGCAACAAACGATCGTCTTCAGAGCGAACAGCGAGGATTGATCGGCATCAGCACGTTCGAACTGGTATATGGCATTCCGAACGGACACATAGTGAATGCCGCCTACGCGCATCCAAATGAATCGGGATCTCGATTTAACGACCAGACGCGCGGCGCGTGGTATGCCGCGGATTGCCAAAAAGCCTCAATTGCCGAAGTCGTTTATCACAAGAGCAAGCGGCTGAGCGACATGATCGTGCCCGATGAACCAGGTCAGCGACCTTCAAGGGATGCCTCCACCTACGACGACTGGTTGGCGGACTTTCATGCGGACTTTCATATTCTAGAGCCACAAGAGGACTTTTCCGAATTCCTGGAACCCGAACCGGTGCCACAGTGTTATGCTGCTTCGCAAGCGCTGGCCCGGCGGCTGCTGGATGGGGGCTCAAATGGGTTGATCTACCCGAGCGTCAGATACCGGAAGTCTCGATGCATCGTGTGTTTTCGACCCGCGCTCGTCTACAATCCTCATCAATCGGAACGGCTTGAGATCACCTTGACGGCCAACAAAACAGGCTACGATTACGCCGTGCGCCAAGTGCCGTTACGAAATGATTGATGGGAGAACCGGGGAATATTCATGTGGGTAATTGTCAAGACCGAGGCAAGATTACTTAGTCTGGGCGCACGGAGGGGCCCCGGGTGGTTGAGAGAAGCCGGCGATAAGTACGGTCAGCAGGGGCGAACGGGCACGATCCGGAGGAATCGAAAGAACAGGGTCTTCGACTCGACGTTCATATGCTGAGGCGCTCAAAAAGCAGTGGGCGCTCAGAAGCTTGAGTTTGGAATTCGGTGACGGATCTCTCATTCCCCATTCCGATTTGCAAAAGTAACGAGCTTCTACTTTGTCCAGCGCTTCTTTCGGAGGCCAACCTGCTTTCTACCGTTTCAGCGGATGCCCTATTTTTAGCCCAACCTAAGCGGCTTTCCGATCCGCGCACCTTCGCGAATTTGTGCCAGTTCAGCATCCTCTCTGCCGCCGGTCGCCAGGACGCCGCGCCATCGTCCCGATGAAATGATATCGCCGCCATTCCGCCAAGTCCAGAAATCCGGCATGCATCACCCGTCAAGCGCATGGGTGCGCTTGACCACGCATAATCCTCACTCGGCTCACCATTCCCCGTCGCACCCGGTTTCGGCCACCTAGGCGAGGACCGTCTATTGGTGAATCTGATCCCGGGACACGAGTAATAGCGGTTTTGCCAAAAGTTGTCGCGTAACCCTTTTTGTGTCGTGAAGCGGCAATCTTAGCGCAATCACACGTGTGATTCTTCGCATCGGAATGAAGGTAGGCTGCCGCCCCGGCCTTCTGCCAAAAACTAGTAGAATGAGTGCTCCGTCCGCGGATTCGCCAGCCACGATTCGGTTAATCCACGGCGGCTTGTTTCATGGCCGCCGGGTGAAACTCGCTTGCTGCACTGCTTGACCTCGGCGCACCTTCGGCCCCAGATTCTCTGGATCTTCCAAGGTCAACCGGGGCCTCTGCCGTTCGGACACGTATGGGACCGGCGCCAATTCGTCCTGTCCAGAAGCCGTTAGTCGGTAGGTGAGCCATCTTTAGCCATTTTTCATTTACTTCAAAGACAACAACGAAGTTACCGCCGTGCAACAATATGGTGTCGAGAGTCGTCTTGCTGTCCTTTCCCCAGTAATAAAACTTCTTTAGCGGGAAGACAACGGTACTGGTTGCACCAGACCCGAGCGTCTTGGTTATGGGCACCAACATTTGGGACTGAAAGTTCGGGACAAGAAATAGCGGGTTGTCCTCATGGAGGGCATGTCGCATACCATCCTGCTCGGTAGCCTCGATCTGGAAGACAGTCCCCCCCCCGGCTTCAAGAAGCAATTTTTGCTTTGAAGTGCCAACGTTTTCGAGGCTGATTTCCAACTGTGAATTAACTCGGTTTTTATTAACAGAAATTCCAAGTCGTAGCCCCCCAGCAGAAGGCCCCCAAGTAAGTGGTTCGACTGCCGAACAAACGCCCACTACTGGTGCTGCGGCCATTACAGCCAAAAATATCCACGACCTGAGCAGGTGAAAACGATTTCGGGTTCGGGGCATATAAATAACTGACTCCTCGAACGATTGCTCTGAAGACTTCATTGTACCCAGGAAATTCGGTGACGGATCTCTCATTCCGCATTCTCATTTTCAAAAGTAGGCAGCCTCTACTTTGTCCAGCGCGTCCTCGGAGGCCAACCTGCTTTCTGCCGTGTCAGGGAACGTTCTACTTTCAGCCCGATCTCTCGAACAGGAATCAAGGTGGGCTGCCGCCCGGCCCGCTCCCGGAGATTAGTAGAATGAGTGCTCCGTCGGCGGATTCGCCGGATTCCTAACGGAAAGCTTCTTCTTCATAGACTTGGATGAAAAAACTCATATTACTGGCAGTCGCCGGCGGGTCTTGTCTTGCAGCGGTCTGTGCGGCAGGCCCCGTGAACGGGAAACGGATCACGGTGGTAAGCGGCGGCGGCTATTTTCCCGTTCTCATTCAATTGCAGAATGGTGAGCTAATGGCGGTACTCCGCGGAGGCGCTCCACACATAGGCGCAAAGGGCCGCCTCGACATCGTTACATCCAAAGATCACGGTCTCACCTGGTCCCCACCTCATACGGCCGTGGATGGGCCGGAGGATGATCGCAACCCGGCTCTCGGTCAACTCAAGAACGGCGACATTATTCTGGCGTATGCCGTTCTGCACGGCTACGATCACACCGGCCTGAAGTTGAACCCATCCGAGCGTCAAGCCGAAGGTGTTTATGTGATTCGATCGCGCGATAGCGGCCGGTCCTGGTCGAAGCCAAAGCGCAGCAAAAGCATGCATAAACTTCAAAAGAATGGTGGAGACGTGTCGCCTTACGGGAAAATTGTCCAACTTGCCGATGGCACCGCTCTTATGTCCGTTTACTACGAGTTCCACGACGCTCGCGGAAATCAGGATTATGTCTTTCGCTCTCGCGACAACGGTAAGACTTGGGGCGAACCCACGCTTGCCGGTGAGCACTACAACGAGACTGGACTTCTCGCGCTGGAAGACGGAACGGTACTTGCCGCGATGCGATCAGAGACCGGCGGATATCTGGCAACGTCGTCATCAATGGATGGCGGAAAGACCTGGAGCCGGCCGAGGCAAATCACCAGAGACCGGGAGCATCCAGGCGACTTAGTGCAGTTGGAGGATGGCGATGTGCTTCTCACTTATGGCGAACGCAACAGGCCTTTCGGCGTACAAGCGATTCTTAGTAACGATGATGGCAAGACCTGGAACGCTTCGTCAAAAACAGTGGTTGCGGATGACGCGCCAAGCCCCGACTGCGGATATCCCAGTTCCGTTCAGCTTGCTGACGGAAACATTGTGACGGTCTATTACCATGTCGACGATCCGAGCTATGCTCCCGCCAGCACCAAGGCAACGGCGGTGATTTGGCGAGCACCCCAACGGTGAGCGGGCTTGCCGGATCTCAACCCGCGCACGCGCGGCGGCTCTGTTTCCGGGTTGCCTCGAGTCAGCGC
Source organism: Bryobacteraceae bacterium (assembly GCA_025927575.1). Lineage (GTDB taxonomy): Bacteria > Acidobacteriota > Terriglobia > Bryobacterales > Bryobacteraceae > KBS-96. Next base: position 60,012 of record JAICLJ010000006.1, read on the forward strand.
CACATCGCGTGACTAAGAAGCGGCTGGGAGCCGCCCGCAGGCCCGGGGCCCGCCCAACAAGCAAATGCTCGGATGTGAGAAGCGCGTTGGTGCCATAGTTTGAAGAACCCGCGCACTGGCGGGCTCGGGCTAAGGTCCACTCTCCGCCCAGCGGCGCAGTTTGTCACGGCAAAATGGCGAACACACGTGCCGGAAAACCGACTCCGCGCTGGGGCTTGGGCCAGGCCACGACGACTAACGCTCCCGTCGCCGGTACATCGTCGAGATGGGCCATCGCCTCGATCTGCCAGTGGCCGTGGGTCAAAAGCCACTTCTCGGAGTCCATGGTTTTGCTGATGTCGGTATCCATTGACTCGTGTCCGTTGGCCGCGATCCCGCGTTGCTCGTACAGGAACTTGATCGCCTCGAAGGACCAGCCAGGGAACGGGTAACGTTTGAATCGTTCCGGATTTGTCTTCCAATCCCTGGACATGTCAGTGCGCAGCGCGGCGAAACATCCCGCCGGCACCCGGCCATGCCTGCGCTCCCATTCCTTAATGTCGGCGATGGTGAGTGCGTGATTGGGATCCTTTTCGAGCATCGAGGTCATATCAAAAACCACGAGCGGCAGGATCATCTGTTTAAGGGGAATCTCGTCGACGGTCATGCCGTTGGGGTCGAAATGTGCTGGCGCGTCGATATGCGTGCCATATTGCCCGACCATCGAATAGAAAGAAGCGCGAAAACCATCCTTTGCGATAGTGTAAGGTTTGCCCGTCTGCGGATCTGCAGCGCCAGAAAAAGTGGCTTGGCCGAAGCCTTTCCACACCGGCGTCACCGGGCTGAAGGAATGCGTGAGGTCGACAAATCGCTTCGACGCGATGATCTTGTATGCCTGTGCGACCGATCCGTTTTCAACCGGAATAACGGGCGGAGCGGCGCTGGCGACAACGGTGCCCAGAACAACCGCGATCAGGCATATGCGGAGTAAAGCCGGCTTCAGCACGGAAAGTTTCTTCAAGCTCCCCTAAATCGGGCCTATGCCACGGCGTGAGCATTTGATCATCGAAGAATGAGCCTGAACAAAATGTGTCAGGGCTGTGGACATATAATTATCCGGTAAAGCATCGTCAGGAGTTTAACCTGACAGGTCAAACCAAAAATCAGGTTAATCGTATTGGCATTGACAAGTAAAGCGCCGAATGAAGGCTCCGTACTCGGTGAATCTTCTCCGCGCAGGAACGCGATGACAAATCTTGTTTAAGCCTCGGCAAACGCGTAACCGGTTCGGATGCTCCGCAGCCTCACTGCTCGAGGGGATCAATGTGCCGGACGGATACGGATGGCCTGTCCGCCACCGGGAACTAAATTCACCTTAAGCCCCTCCGAACGATTCACAGCCTTCTGGTCGATTGTGGTGTGTGTAGGAGATACATCGGCATCCGGCGCATCCGACAGCGTTTCCGCCGTGTACTCTCCTTCGCCAAGAAACGCCAGAGGAATGTCGAACTGAGCCGCATGTGAACCCGCAATGCTACCGACGTACCATTCGTTTCCATGGCGGCGCGCGATGGCGATGTAATCACCGACCTTTGCACTGAGAACCCGAGTCTCGTCCCAGGTGGCCGGGATCCCGCTTAGAAACGGCAATTCTTTCTGTCCTTCATAGGCTTCCGGATAGTCGGAAACCATTTCAAAGGGGCTTTCAAAAACGATGAACAGGGCCACTTGGTGCGCTCGCGTACCCATTACCATTGGATGGACGTTCCGGGGCTGGAAATCCTTGCGATTGACATTACTGAATCCGCCAGGCGTGTAATCCATGGGACCCGCCAGCATACGCGTAAATGCGAGCATCACATTATGCTCAGGCGTGACACGAGCACTCCATTTGTTGTATTCCAGACCCAGCACGCTTTCGCGGGTAATGACATTGGGGTAAGTGCGCCTCAGACCGTCCGGTTTGAACGCTCCATGGAAGTCAATCATCAAATGGTGCTCAGCCGCATTCTTGGCTACCCGACGATAGAAATCGACCATCCATTGGTCGTCGCGATCCATGAAATCGATCTTGACTCCCGCTATCCCCCACTTCTCGTACAAAGGAAATGCCTCGTCCATCTGACGGTTGATATCAGTCCAGTGCGCCCATACCCATACTTTGACGTTTTTAGATTTGGCATATCGGAGTAACTCGGGCATGTCGATGTTAGGCTGCGCACGTGTGATATCGGCGCCAGAATCGTTGGGGCCGGTTCCATGAGCAGCCCATCCTCCATCGAGCAGGAAATACTCGAAGCCAGCTTTCGTTGCAAAGTCGATGTAATGCTTCGCAGTGGCCGTGTTTTTTCCCACCTTGAAGTTGACGCCCTCGGCATATGGCCCGGACCACCAATCCCAAGCAGCTTTTCCGGGTTTGATCCAGGATGTGTCGGAGATGGCGCAGGGTGGATTCAAATTCTGGATGATGTTCGACTCAATCAAGCGCCCTGGGGCATCGCCAATCATCACAACGCGCCATGGCGATTCCATGGGCGTCTGCCGTGAAACCGCGAGGCCGGGTTCATCCACGCGCGGAGAAAGGCGCGCCTCCAAAACGCGAGAGCCCCCGGAGCCCAGATGGGTGAGGTACATACCGGCGTAATTCTGAATGTTCGCCTCGGTAATGGCGAGCCAAGCCGTACCCGGCAATTCCATTAAAAATGGCAATGCTACCAGCGATTCCGGATGAAGGCCGGTCAACGCGACTGTCCGATAGTTATCCTCGTAAGAAGTTTGAAAGTTTCGTAATATCAGCGGATATGTCGTGGCGTCGCCGGCTAGCACAAATTGCGTCTTCTCGTTGACGATACGCACCGCTTTCGTACGCGGCTCATCGGGAATTACATAGCGGAATGCGATGCCATCGTTGTAAGCCCTGGCTTCGATTGTCAACTTGCGGGACAGGCGCCCGGCTTCCTGCAAATCAACGGCAAGAGTATTGCATTCATTGTGTACCGGATTAGATTTTCCCGCCGGAATCGTATACGTCTCGTTGATCTTTGAGGCTTTCGAGGCCGTGATATGGAGGTTGGCCCCCAGCGCGGGCTGGTCTTGCAGGTCCAGACCAAGATTCGATTTCTCAATCAGAGGCTTTCCCTTGTAATTGACTTCATAAACCAATTGGCCGCCGCGCAACCGAGTCGCGCTGGACGGTGCGATTGAGAATGTCACATGGATCAGATTGTTCGGAGAAGACAAGGTGATCGGCTCAGTTTGAGCGCGTGCGACCGGGCCGAAGCCGAGACAACTTGTCGCGATCAAGAAAACAATACTGGACCTTTGAAAACCCATGGCTCTCCTTGCGACACTCATTTGTATCATGAGGTTTATGAGTTCACAATAAGGGACGGATCGGCTCCGATGGTGCCTACCAGTTCGGCAGAATATTTGTCAGTTTTCACCCGGTCTAGCTGCTCGCGGGCCACAGTAGAGCGCCGGTTGAAATCGATTTGACGCGGCGGCAGGCCGCTTGCCAGGAATCCTTTGAGCGCCGCATCATGACGAGTCCAGAGCGCAATGTCGATCGATTGCTTTGCGCGAAGGCGCTCCC
>JAICLJ010000003.1 GCA_025927575.1 Bryobacteraceae bacterium
ACTTCGTGAATTTGGTTGAAGCTGATCCGCTCGCTTCGCGCCGCCGCAAACAGACGAATGGGAACGGAGATCAACCCAAACGTCAGATACCCTTTCCATACTGTCGAAGCCATGGCTACGAACTCCTTCGATCCTTGAAAGAACGGCGCGAAGGGACTTCGCCAACGCCGCCGGAACGACTCATAAAACAATACCGCGAAATAATGTCAGGCTGCAAACAGGCCAAACGCCCCGCCCGGGTTTCCCGAAATCGGGCCCAGCATCCGAACCGCGCGGCCGGAGCCATCCGCAGGCCGCAAGCCTGCCCACAAGAAGCTAAGCGGCATTGGGCGGGGAGCAAGCCGCATATATAGTAAGGAGGGTCCTGGCGACCAGCCTGTTACAGTATCGCCGATGAAGAAACTTGCAGCTTTGTTGCTCACCATCATGCCCCTTGCCTGTGCCGCCGATGACAGCGCAGCCCACAAACAGGAACTGCTCTGGCAAAAGCTGGCGCACGGTGTCGAAGCTTTGGACTCGGGACTGGACGGCGTCATGGGCGTGGCGATCCTCGACCTCAAAACGGGCCGTGAATGGATGTATCACGCAAACGAGGTTTTCCCGACGGCCAGCACGATCAAACTGGCAGTGCTGGCGGAACTCTATCATCAACAGGAGCTTTCGCTCGAAGGCAAGAGCGGCGGAGCGAAACTGACCGACCTGTACACCGTGCGCAAAGAGGACATGGTCCCCAGCAGCGCCATTCTCGGCAACCTGACGCCTGGCGTTACTGTCCTGACCAACCGTGATTTAGCGGCGGCAGTGGTGGCGGTCAGCGACAACTCGGCTTCGAACATCCTGACCAATCGCCTCGGGATGGCCCGCATTAATGCCATGCTGGATGGCCTGAATCTGAAACAGACGCGAATACGCCGGCTTATGATGGATCTCGAAGCCGCAAAGCAGGGCCGCGAAAATGTGGCGACTCCGCATGAACTCGTCGTATTGCTACAGGCTATATATCAGAACAAGTTGTTTCGCCCGGAATTGACACAGGATCTCCTCAATCTGCTGAGCACTCCGAAAAGCAGCTCCATCCCACGGTTTCTACCGGAGGATCTGAAGATCGCCAACAAGCCGGGAGAGCTGTTCGGCGTGCGTTGCGACGCGGGGATTGTGTTTGTGCCGAACCATCCATTCGCCATCGCGATCATGACGACCTATGACCGTGATGGGCGCGCGGCCGAGCAAACCATCAGTCAGGTTGCTCTGCTCGCCTGGCGGCTGTTCGATACTTTATCGGTTTCGAGCGAGTACGGGCGGGCGATGACAGCACGCTAACCTATGAGTAAGAAACAGAAAATGTCGCATACTCTGATTCGGACTCTGGTTGCGTGCGCGGTGCTCACAACCGGCATGGTGCTTTATGGAACCGCGGTGCGCGAGCCATCTCCCGTTCAACTCATCCGCGTGCCGGCGGGCGGCATTCAGCCGCAGGCAGTCACCGACGCAAAGGGCGTCGTACACGTTGTCTACTTCAGCGGAAATCCGTCGGCGGGCGACCTCTATTACGTACGCTCAACGGATGCGGGCCGCACATTCTCAAAGCCGATACGCGTAAATAGTGAACCGGGCAGCGCCGTTGCGGTGGGGAACATCCGCGGCGCACGCGTTGCGCTCGGACGCAACGATATTGTGCATGTCGCATGGAATGGGTCGGGGCGCGCCACGCCGAACGCCGGCAACAATAGGCCGCCGATGCTGTATACACGCCTGAACAAGGCAGGTACGGCGTTCGAGCCGCAACGTAATCTGATCCACAGCGCCTGGGGAATCGATGGGGGCGGCTCGGTTGCCGCCGATCGCGCCGGTCACGTTTACGTGCTTTGGCATGCGCCAATCCCCGGCAAAAACGGCGAGGCGAACCGGCGTGTCTGGATAGCAACTTCGAACGACGACGGAAAGACCTTTGCCCCCGAACGCATAGCCTGGGACAAACCGACAGGAGCTTGCGGCTGCTGCGGCCTGGACGCCTTTGCGGACCGCAAGGGCACTCTATTTGTGTTATTCCGCTCCGCGGAACAGGTGGTGCACCGCGATATGAATCTTCTGGTTTCCCGCGATCATGGAGACACTTTCCGCGGCTCCGACATTTCGAAGTGGAATATAGGAGCATGCGTCATGAGCTCGGAATCTTTCGCCGAAAGCAAGGCCGGCGTGCTCGGAGCATGGGAAACGGAAAAGCAGGTTTACTTCGGCCGCATGAATCCCGCAACCGGCGCTCTCACGGAAACCATCGGAGCCCCCGGCACGGGCAATAACCGCAAATATCCTTCCATTACCGGCAACAGCCGCGGCCAGATTCTGCTCGCATGGACCGAAAACATGGGCTGGAAGAAGGGCGGCACACTGAACTGGCAGGTATTCGACGACAACGGGCAGCCGACCGGCGCCACGGGCCATGCGCAAGGAGTTCCCGCTTGGAGTCTGGTATCCGCGTTTACGGCCCCCGACGGTTCGTTCCGCGTGATGTATTGAGAAGCGTGGCGCGTATTCAGCGCTTCTTCTCGCGAGCAATCCAGCCGTCGATTTGGGCTTCCAGCACGTCGAGAGGAAGCGCGCCGTTCTCAAGCACGGCATCGTGAAACGCGCGCAAATCGAAACGCGGCCCAAGCGCCTGCTTTGCTCGTCCGCGTAACTCCAGGATCTTCATCTGGCCCAGCTTGTACGCGAGCGCCTGCCCCGGCCACGCGATATAACGGTCCACTTCGGTCTGAATGTTCGGCTCGTCCATCGCGGTGTGCGCGTGGAAATAGTCCACCATTTGCTGGCGCGTCCAGTGCTTGTAGTGGACACCCGTATCAGAAACCAGGCGAACAGCGCGCCACATCTCGTTCTCCAGACGGCCGTACTCGCTATACGGATCTTTGTAAAACCCTGCTTCTTTGCCGAGACGTTCGGCGTAGAACGCCCAGCCTTCCACGAAAGCCGTGTAGTCCGCATTTTTGCGAAACTCGGGCAAACCCAGCAATTCCTGGGCAAGCGAAATCTGTTGATGATGTCCGGGAATGCCTTCGTGGTAGGCGATGGCTTCCACGTTCAACGTCAAGCGATGCGCCGGATCGTATTCGTTGACGTTCACTCTTCCCGGGCGGGAACTCGATCCCGGCGAGTAGTCCGCCGGCACGGCATCCTTCGACCGAAACGCTCCCATGCGAACGATTTCGAGGGGAGCCTTCGGCTGGCGGCCGAACAATTTCGGCATTTCGGGCCGCATTTGGCTGATGTACGTCTTGTAGAGCTGTAACAACTGATCGCCCGATTTGGCATATAACCGCTTATTCGATTTGATGGAGGCGTTGAAAGCGGCCAGATTTGAAAAGCCCTGCTGCTTTGCCAGCGCAAGCATCTCGGTCTCGAGGTGATCCACCTGCTTCAACCCGATTTCGTGAATTTGCTCCGGCGACAGATTGGTGGTCGTCATGTGCCGGATGGCTTCACGGTAGCGTGCATTTCCATCGGGCAGAGACCACACTCCTGGCTCGGTCCGCCCGCGTGGAGCGTAATCTTTCGTCACAAAATCCGCGAGCCGGGCGTAGGCGGGATTCACCTCAGTGTCGATGGCGTGGAGAACCTCGCTTCGCAAGCGAGACTGATCGGCCTCTGCAATGGCAGCCGGAAACTTTGCAACCGGAACAGCGAAGGGACTTTTCGACCCGGTCTCTCCGGCGATTTGCCGGACCTGCACGGCGACCTTTTCGAGCAGATAGCGCGGCTGCATCAAGCGATCCTCTATGCCGAGCCGCATATCCGTTTCGAGCTGGTTCAGGACACGCGGGATCTCATGCAGGCGAGCCAGGTAATCTTCGTAATCGGGAGCCGTCTTAAAGGTCAGCATCCCCGGCAATTCCGCATAGAAAAGATGCAACCCGTTCATCTGGTCGAGCGGCATTTCCCAGTTTTTGAGCTGGCCCTCCGCCAACTGATCACGCAAACGGCCGATCATCAATGTGCGGCTTAAGGCTTCTTGCGGCGCCAAGCCGGACGGGCTGATCGCTTCAAAACGGCGGAGGAATGCGCGCTGCTGTGCCCGGTCGTTCTTGAAGCGCTCCGGTGAGTAATCACTCAACTTTGAGTTGAAGCGAGTGTCACCGTAGAGGCTGGCGGTTTCGGGATTGGTGGCCATCTCGAAATCCCACTCTTGCGCAAGCAAGCTGTCGAATTGCTTCTTGCTCGATTGCACATTTGGTGCGGCACGATGGCAACTAATTGCGCAAACACCGAGCAGCGCCGCGGCGAACGCGATTGCGACATGAGAATTTGTCGTCATGGGTTCTTTCAAACGATATAGCACGATGCTTCTTGCCGGCGATTCTTGAAAATCGGCAGCGATACTAAGACTATGGAACATGATCAGGGGTTGGCGGCCGCATAGGCTGCAGCGTATCGATGGCCTCCGAATGAGAACAAACCCCTCGTTGTATCAGATCGACGCGCGCTCGTGGCTGTATCGCTGCAGCAAGCGCGCCGGCCGCAATTTGGATCTCGGCGAAATACCCGATCTCGATCTTGACCGGTTAAGAGATCGAGGGTTTGATTGGATCTGGCTGCTAGGCGTGTGGCAGACGTGTCCCGCAGCAGCGGCAGCATCCCGCAGGATAGCGGATGAGCAGCACTATCGGGATTCTCTTCCCGATTTTTCGAATGAAGATATTACCGGCTCGAGGTTCGCTGTGTGCAGCTACGACGTGCATGTCGATTTCGGAGGATCGGAGGCTTTGCGGACGGTGCGAGAGCGCCTTCGGACACGCGGCATTCGACTGATGCTGGACTTTGTCCCGAATCATACGGCCCTCGATCATGCCTGGATTAGCGAACATCCCGACTATTACGTTCCCGGCAGCGCCTCGGATCTCGCACAGAAACCGTCCGATTATTTTGAAGCCGGGACAAACGCGGGACCGAAGATTCTCGCTCATGGACGCGATCCCTATTTTCCTGGTTGGATCGATACAGCCCAACTCAATTATGGAAATCCGGCGGTTCAATCCGTAATGAAAAAGGGTTTACAGCATGTAGCCACGCTCTGCGACGGCGTACGATGCGATATGGCTATGCTGCTTCTGCCGGATGTATTTCACAAAACGTGGGGCATCGACATCCAGCCGTTCTGGGCGGATGCGATTACAGGGGCGCGGCAGGTAAATCCCAAGTTTGTGTTGATGGCTGAGGTTTACTGGAACCGCGAACGCGAGTTACAGGAACTCGGCTTTGACTACACCTACGACAAGACTCTTTACGATGACCTGGTGCGAGGAAAAGTCGATGCCGTTCACGACCACTTGACGGCCGATCTCACTTATCAGGACAAATCGGTCCGATTCCTCGAAAATCACGATGAGAAGCGAGTGGCGGCCGTTCTGCCTCGCGACATGCACGAAGCCGCGGCGATCGTGACTTACTTCGTGCCGGGCCTGCGATTTTTCCACGACGGTCAATTGGAAGGATGCAGGGTCAGGCCTAATATCCATTTGCGAAGGCGTGCCGTTGAGCCGGCGGATGCGGGTCTCGCGGAGTTTTATTCGCGCCTGCTCGGCTGCTTGAAAAGAGATGTCGCACAAGGAGACTGGAGCTTACTCGAAACGCTGCCGGCGTGGGACGGCAATCCGACGCAGACCAACTTTCTGTGTTTTGCCTGGGGCCAGGCGGCGTGGCCACGTTATCTGGTCGCGGTGAATTTCGCACCGTGCCAGAGCCAGTGCTATGTCAAACTGCCGTTTGCGGCGCCCCCCGCAAGCACGCTTGTGTTCCGGGACGTGATGGGCAATGACGTTTATGACAGAGATGGCGCCGGACTCAACACCCGCGGCCTATTTCTGGATTTACCTGCCTGGCGGTACAACGTATTTGAAGTTGCGGCGAAGTAACGCCGGTTGCTCAATCTTTCACCGGCACGAATCGCACGGCATATCCTCCCGCCGTGGCCATCTTGATCTTCAGATGAGTGGAACGGTCCACGGTCTCTTCGTGTACTCGCACGTTCTTCGGATTTTTATCGGCGTCCGCGGCATCTTCGTAGATCTCAGCTTTGTATTTGCCCGCGCCCAGAAACGACAGCGGCACATCCAGCTCCCGCGGCGACCAGTTTGTCATGCTGCCGAGAAACCACTGATTGCCGCTACGCCGCGCCATCGTGATGTATTCGCCCGGCAGGCCGTTCAGCACTTTGCTTTCGTCCCAGGTCGCCGGAGCGCTTTTGATGAACTGAAACGCGGGTTGATCTTCATACGCTTTCGGGCTGTCGGACACCATCTGAAAAGCCGCCTGATAGATCGCATACATCGCTAACTGATGAGCGCGCGTGCCCATTACCATGGGTTGAACGGAACGTGCCTGGAAATCGTCGCGCGTAGCATTATCAAATCCGCCCGGCGTGAAATCCATCGGACCTGCCAGCATCCGCGTAAACGGGAGTGTCAACTCGTGATCGGGATTGTCGCGCGTACCGCCCTTGTTCTGTTCCAACCCGACTACGGCCTCGTAGCCGAGCACGTTGGGATAGGTGCGCTCCAAACCGGAGGGTTTTGTGGCTCCATGGAAATCGAGCATCAGATGATGGCGGGCGGCTTCCTGAGCGGCCCGGTAATAGAAATCGATGCCGCCTTGATCGTCTCGCTCGACAAAATCGATCTTCAGGCCGGCGACGCCCCATTTTTCATACAATGGAAACGCCTCTTCCATCTGCGCGTCGGTTGCCTTGTACGACAGCCAGATCCAAACCTTCACATTTTTGGCAGCGGCATAGCGGACAACTTCGGGAACATCGACGCGCCCGTTCATCTTCGTAATGTCCTTGGGATCGTACCAGCCGGCATCGATCAGCATGTAAGGGAAACCCGATTTCGCCGCGAAATCGACGTAATACTTCATCGTGGCAGTCGTGTAGCCCGGCTTCCCATCGGGACCAACGCTGCCACTCCACCAATCCCACGACGTATTGCCCGCGCGAATCCAGGAGGTGTCCTTAATTTCAGAAGGAGGATTCAAACTGGTAATCACGTTCGATTCAACGAGCCGGCCCGGCTCAGCCCCAACCAGCAGCACGCGCCATGCGGAATGATGCGGAAGCGCGCCTGCGACGACAAGGTCCGGATTTTCCTCCTGTGGCGCCAGCCGCGACTCCAACCAATGGCCCGCCCAACTGTGGGATGGATTCATGAGATACATGGAACTGTAGTCGCGGAGATTGGCTTCGGTGATGGCCATCCAGGCCACGCCGGGAACATCCATCAGCAACGGGCAGCCGATCAGAATGTTGCTTGCCACACCGCCTTGGTTCGTGAAGGCGGTAATTGGCAACTTCACATATTCGCTCTCGTACATGCTGCGAAAATTCGGCAGCTCCAGCGCATACGTCGTGGCGTCCTTGCTGATGCGAAACTCGGTGTGTTCCTGCGTGAGCTGGAAATTCCGGAGTGCCTTCTGTTTGGGGACGACGTAGCGAAACGCGATGGCGTCATCGTAGGCTCGCGCCTCCATCACAAGTTGACGGCCCATGCCGGCCGGCTCTTCGAGATCGATATGCAGAGCGTTGTAATGGTCGCGCACTTCGCTCGCCTTGCCGGTAACCAGACGATACGTTTCGTCCTCGGACGAAGATGTCGCCTTCTCGATGCGAACCGCCGCTCCTAACGGCCGCTGGCCTTGCAAATCCAGGCTCAGCGCCGACGGGTTCACCAGCGGCTTTCCTTGAAATTGCACCGCATATGTAAGCTGTCCCGAGGCTGCGGGCCCCTGCTTGTCAACCGTTTGAAACGTTACCGTCAACTGACCGTTTGGCGAACGAAGCGTGGCGGAGTCCGACTGAGCTAAGGCCGAACAGCCACATACGAGTGTCAGAATAGACAGGAATAGTGCCTGCGAAAGCGACTTGGGCATCTTTGCAACTATACCGCTGCCGCGAATCGGTATTCGGGTCCCACGGGCAAGCGCCGTCGAGGCCACTTAATAATTCAACAGGCGTTCGCCCTGACGAATCAAATCGTCTGTTTGCGGCAGTATTTCGTTCTCGAGTTGAGGATTGTAAGCGACCCAGGTATCCAGCGCCGCCACGCGTGCGATGGGCGCATCCAGGTATTCGAACAGTTCACCCGCAATGCGCGCCGCAATCTCGGCGCCGTAACCCCAGGAGAGAGTGTCTTCATGGGCAATGATGACACGGCTCGTTTTCTTCACTGAGCTGCTGATCGCTTGCCAATCGTAAGGAGCCAGGCTGCGCAGGTCGATGACTTCAACCGACCGCTTAGGGAATTGCCGCTCAAGATGGAGCGCGGCCTGTAAGGATTTCTGAACCAGCGCGCCATAGGTAATGATCGTAAGATTCTGGCCAGTCTTTACGACGTTTGCCTTGCCGAAAGGAATTGTAAAATCGGGGCCCGGGTGCGGCGCCCGGTTGTATGGCTCACGGTACAGGCGCTTATGCTCCAGGAAAAGCACGGGGTCGTCGCAGCGAATGGCCGTGCGAAGCAGCCCGCAGGCGTCCAGCGCATTGGAGGGGAAGATGACGCGCAGCCCTGGGATATGCGTAAACGTAACTTCACCGCACTGGCTGTGGTAAATAGAGCCGCCATTCAAGTAGCCGCCAATAGCTGCCCGAATGACCATAGGAGAGGAGAAGGTGTTGTTCGATCGCCAGCGAATGGTAGCCAGTTCATCGCGGATCTGCATCATAGCGGGCCAGATGTAGTCGAAGAACTGAATCTCAGCAATCGGTTTCAGCCCGCGAACCGCCATTCCAATCGCGCGGCCGACGATGGACGCTTCGGCGATAGGCGTGTTGAAGCAGCGGGCGCTTCCGAACTCGGTCTGGAGTCCGGCGGTCGCCTTAAAAACCCCGCCTTTTCCTTTGACTTGAAGAAGATTTTCCTCGCGGCTGCAATCTGCCACATCTTCGCCAAAAAGGATGACGCGCTGGTCGCGCCGCATCTCTTCGGCAAGCGTCCGGTTGATGGCATCGACCATGGTGCGCGGCGCTCCGGAGAAGCGAGGCTCAGCTTCGAATGCCGGTCCCGTCGGATCGACCTTATCGGAATATAAATGAACCAGCGTGGTGCCGGGCGCCGGACCAGGTTCTTTCAGGGCGATCTCGGTGACCTCGGCGACTTCGCGGTCAATTTCGCGCATCATTTCTTCGATTGCGGCACGATCGAGAACGCCCTTGCGGATCAGAAACTTGGGGTACGTGACGAGCGGGTCGCGGGCCGCTTCGGCATCGCGCTCTGCGGGCGTTTTGTAGTGCTTCTCATCGTCTGAGAGAGAATGCGAATACGGCCGGATAACGGAAGCATGCACCAGCGCCGGACCATGCCCGCGTCTGACATAATCGGCGGCTTGGGCCAGCACGCGGTAAGAAGCGACGAAGTCCGTTCCATCCACTTCCACGCGGAAAAGATTCGGAAAGCCCTCGAGCAGACGCGCGATATTGCCGCCCGCGGTCTGGCGTTCGACAGGAACGGAAATCGCGTAGCCGTTATCCTGAACAAGAATCAACAGCGGCAGCTTGTCGAGGCAAGCGATGTTCATGGACTCCCAGAACTCACCTTCACTCGTAGCGCCTTCGCCAGTGGATACCAAGGTGATTTCATCGGGCGCGGAGTTGACGTAGCGTTTCGCGAATGCCGCTCCCATGGCTTGAACAAACTGCGTGCCGGTCGGCGAGGAACCCGTAAAGATCCGCAGTTCCGGCGAACCCCAATGCGACGGCATCTGACGGCCGCCGGAAGCGGGATCAATGGCCGCTCCAACGGATTGCAGCATCATCGCTTTTGGCGTCACTCCGAGGGCGAGCGCCAGTGTCCTGTCCCGGTAATACGGGAAGCACCAGTCGCTTCCAGGGCGAAGGATCATACCCGCCGCGGCCTGGGCCGCCTCATGCCCAGCGGCGCTGATTTGAAAATGAATCCTGTTCTGCCGCTTCAGCATGATCTCGCGGTCATCTAAGCGCCGCGAGAGATACATGAGCCGGTACGCGTGAATGAGTGCATCGCGGTCTAGTTCCCGATGGGTACTCTGAACGGCACCTGCCGCGCCCTGCCGGGTTTCGAGCGGGTTCATCACCTCGACATTATCACCTGTTCTTTCATTCAAACCAAGTCTTTTGGCCGATCCCGCGCCATCGTTGCGATTTTCGCCCGAGCCGGCCGGCAAGCCCCGGCCATACCGTGCTTTTGAGCGTCCCGACACTTCGATAGACAAGGAAGCAACAAGAAAGGAAACAGAGTTATATAGAATCGAAGACGGGAGCACATCACGTCCATGTCTACTTCAGGAGCGGGTTTAGAAGGCGTAGTCGCCACAACATCAAGCATTTGCTTCATCAACGGTGAGGCTGGCGTGCTGAGCTACCGCGGTTACAACATACACTCATTGGCCGAAAACGCTACCTTTGAGGAGGTCGTCTACCTACTCTGGCACAATAAATTACCCAACAAGTCAGAGCTGGAACAATTGAAATCGGAGCTGGCGCAAGCCCGCGAATTGCCCGGTGAAGTAATCGGGTTCCTGAAAAGCGTGCCGGAAGCGACGCCGATGGATGTGCTCCGCACGGCGGTTTCCATGCTTGGTCTCTTCGATTCGATCGCAGCTGATGGTTCCGAAGAGGCGAATCGCAAAAAAGCGGCGAAGCTGGTCGCGAAAATACCGGCGATTGTCAGCAGTTTCGATCGCTTACGTAACGGCAAAGCTATCATTGCGGCGGACCCAAGTCTGAGCCACGCGGCCAATTTCCTGTATACGCTGACCGGGAAGCGCCCCGACGAGGTGATGGAAAAGGTATTTGATATCGCCCTCATCCTGCATGCGGATCACGAATTGAACGCGTCGACGTTTGCCGCCCGCGTCACGGCCGCAACACTTTCCGACATCTACTCAGCGGTAACGTCCGCCATCGGAGCCCTGAAAGGGCCGCTGCACGGCGGCGCGAACGAAGCAGTGGTACGCATGTTACTAGCTTCGAAAAGTCCGGAAGACGCGGTCCAAAAAGCAAAATCCGATCTAGCGAACAAGGTGAAAGTACCAGGCTTTGGTCATCGAGTTTACCGGGTATTCGACCCACGCGCGGTTCATCTTAAAAAATTGAGCGAAGAGTTGGGCAAGCGCACCGGCCACGGGGAGTTGTTCGAAAAATCGGCTCGCGTCGAAAGAGCCATGAAAGAAGCGAAGAATCTGAACGCGAACGTGGATTTCTACTCGGCTTCCACTTACTACTCACTTGGCATCCCGGTCGACATTTTCACACCGGTATTCGCAGTCAGCCGCATCGCGGGCTGGACCGCTCATATTCTCGAGCAGTATGAGAACAACCGCCTGATCCGCCCGAGGGCCGAATACACCGGTGCGCCCGATGGCCAAACCTGGACACCGATTGAAGCGCGGCGCTGATGCATGATCTGACTTTTTTCCGCAACAATCTGGAAACGATGCGGGAGCGGCTAGCCGCGCGGGGATTCGATTTGGATGTCGACGCCTTCCAGGGCCTGGATCGCAAGCGCCGCCAGGCCGTGACGGAAGCGGAGACTCTGAAAGCCGAGCGCAACGCCGCCAGCATCGAAATCAGCAAACTTCGTAAACAGGGGGCGGATACCGCCGATCGCCAGCAGCAGGTGAGGCTGACCGGCGATCGGATCGCCGACCTCGATCAGCAGGTGACGAATCTGGATGATGACTTTCGCGATCTGCTATCGCGCATTCCGAATATCACGGACGCAAGCGTACCTTTGGGCCGGAGTTCGGACGATAACGTTGAAGTGAAGCGATGGGGAACTCCGCGTGAATTCGATTTTAAGCCGAAAGCACATTGGGATCTAGGTCCTGAACTGGGCATTCTCGACCTGGAGCGAGCCGCAAAGGTGGCGGGAGCCCGTTTCGCCGTCTACTGGGGAATGGGCGCGCGCCTCGAACGCGCTCTGATCAACTTTATGCTGGACGTGCACACGAACGAGCACGGTTACCAGGAGGTCTTACCGCCTTTTCTGATCAATTCCGCAAGTTTATTTGGGACGGGGCAACTGCCGAAATTTGCCGAGGATCTCTTTCGGTGCGAGGGGCACGATTTATGGCTGGCGCCCACGGCGGAAGTGCCCATCACGAATCTGTATCGCAGCGAGACCCTGAACTCCGAACACTTGCCGATATCGCTGTGCGCCTACACGCCTTGCTTCCGAAGCGAAGCGGGCTCCTATGGGCGCGATGTGCGCGGCATCATTCGCCAGCACCAGTTCCAGAAAGTGGAGCTTGTGAAATTCACGAGACGGGAACAGAGTTACGAGGAACACGAGAAGCTGACGCGCGACGCGGAAGATATTCTGGAGCGTCTCGAATTGCCTTACCGCCGTGTACTCTTGTGTTCGGGCGATACCGGATTCAGCGCGGCGAAGACTTATGACCTCGAGGTGTGGCTGCCCGGGCAGAACGACTACAAGGAAATTTCTTCCTGCTCGAATTTCGAAGCTTTTCAGGCGAGGCGGGCGCAGATCCGAACGAAGAGTGGTAAAAGCAAATCTGAGTTCGTACACACGCTGAACGGCAGCGGTTTGGCGGCCGGCAGGACGTGGGTGGCGATACTGGAAAATTTCCAGCAGGCGGATGGAAGCGTTATCATCCCGAAAGCACTGCAGCCGTATTTCGGATCCGATCGTATCGTACCGAACGAAAAGCATTAGGGTCAAAGCGTACTCGCCGCAGGACAGGCGCTTTTGTTCGCCGTATCTGCGTCTATACGGGCGATCAAAGAAACCTAGGTTCGTTGTCGCCATCATGCCGAAACGCACGGGGGCTGCTGGCGTCTTCCATACGAGAAAGCAACGCCTCTGATCGAACGAAGCGGCTTTGAATGCGGATTCATCCTATTTTTCGAGATCGCGTCGACGCCGGCAAAACGCTGGCGAACCGCATTGCCCGCTATATTCAAGATCCCGCGGCGTTGGTACTGGCGCTCCCCCGCGGTGGTGTGCCCGTCGGCTTTGAGGTTGCCCGGAAATTGCGCGCGGAACTGGATATCTTTCTCGTTCGAAAGCTCGGCTTTCCCGGTCAGCAAGAATTAGCCGTCGGCGCCATCGCCAGCGGAGGTATTCGCGTTTTGAACGAGGCGCTGATCGCGGACTTACGGGTCCCGCCGACGATTGTTGATGAGATTACCAGCCGCGAGGAAAATGAACTGAAGCGCCGTGAAGAACTGTACCGGCAGGGACGCCCTGCGCGTCCGGCTGGTAATCGTACAGTCATCCTGATCGACGACGGTCTGGCGACCGGCGCGAGCATGAAGGCTGCCGCCCAGGCGCTCCGGGCACAGGCGCCCCAGCGCATCATCGCTGCGGTCCCTGTCGCCGCGGAAGAGACCTGTAATGAATTTCGAACGAGTGTCGACGACATCGTATGCGCATACACGCCGGCGCCTTTCCTGGCGGTAGGGATCTGGTACGAGGATTTCGCCCAGATAACGGACGACGATGTGCGCCGCCTGCTACTAGAAGCGGACCAGCTTCCCGTAGCTCGCCATCGTGAGGCCAGTTAGCGATGTCAACTGCCGCAACAAAGGGAACGCCACCTCATAGCAGGCACTCGGAAGAAGCGCCGCATTCCCTTCCGGAGTATAGGAGATCAAATGGAGGTCAGACCTGACGGTTCTGAACAATCAATTCAGATTCCGCCATCCGGCATTATCGGCGATCTTACGATCCCAATTGACGCTCGCGGCATTGTCATCTTTGCCCACGGGAGCGGCAGCAGCCGCTTGAGCGTGCGCAACCGATATGTCGCCAGTGTTCTTCAACAAGGCAATCTCGCCACACTGCTCCTTGATCTGCTCACCGCGGAAGAGGAGCAGATCGATCCGCGAACGCGGCATCTGCGGTTCGACATCGACCTGCTAGCGAACCGCCTGGTTGAAGCGACCGCGCAGCTTACGGACGACACCTCAGCCGTCCGTTTGCCCATCGGCTACTTTGGCGCAAGCACGGGAGCGGCGGCTGCGCTCGTGGCAGCCGCTCAACTGCGGGAATCAATACACGCCGTCGTTTCTCGAGGGGGCCGGCCCGATCTGGCCGGAACGGCCTTATCAAGAGTGAAAGCGCCAACGCTGCTCATCGTCGGTAGTAACGATCAGGAGGTTATTGAGCTAAACCAGCAGGCATTGAACGAGCTTCCACATGAAAAGAAGCTGGAGATTGTTCGCGGCGCAACTCATCTATTCGAAGAGCCGGGGGCTCTCGAGAAAGTCGCGATTCTCGCCACCGATTGGTTTAGGCAGCATCTTTCCCCAACGCCTCGTTCATGGAGCGCCCTATGAGTAAATTCCGCGGCCGATCTATCGTCGAACCAACGATACCGCGTACATGAATATCCTGACACTGAACGCGGGAAGCAACTCCCTGAAGTTCGAGATCGTTGCAGCCGAAGCGGGCAGCAGGGGTTCAGAGGACCAGCCCACCTTCGGCTCCAGCGTCGTTGCCGGAGCTTACGACAACATCGGCAAGGAGCATTCCGCGTTTACTCTTTTAGAAAATAAGCAGACTTGGCACAGGGAAGAAATTGAAATTCGGGATCATGGGCACGCGACCAAGTTGCTTTTCGACTGGATTGAACATGGCGGGGCCGCGGATAAAGGCGTCCGTGGTTTTGCGGATATCGATCGCGTCGGCCATCGAGTAGTGCATGGTGCGGATCGTTTCAGCAGGCCCGCGCGAATCACGGATCAGGTCGTGCGTGAGATCGAAGACCTTGAAGACCTGGCGCCTTTGCATAATGCGTCAGCTCTCAAAGTAATTCGCGCTGCGCAGGCAAAAATCGGATCTCGCCTGCCGATGATCGCCGTATTCGATACCTTTTTTCACCAAACGATTCCGCAGAAGGCGGCCCTATACCCGCTTCCGCTCGACGTCGCGCGTCGACATCGAATCCGGCGCTATGGGTTTCATGGCATATCGCACAGGTACATGATGATTCGCTACGCGCAGATTACAGGGCGTTCCATCGCGAGACTGAATCTGATCACGTTGCACCTGGAAGGCGGTTCATCCGCAACAGCAATTCAGAACGGAGCGTCCGTCGATACATCGATGGGGTTCACACCTCTCGAAGGTCTCATGATGGGTACGCGGTGCGGCGACATCGATCCCGCCATCGTGACTTATCTGATGCGGAAAGAAAACATGGATTCCAGCGGAGTGGAGAAGTTTCTCAACAAGGAGTGTGGGCTTCTTGCCGTTTCGGGCTTATCCGCCGATACACGTGAGTTACAACAGCATCTGTCCGATCCTTCTGTCAATCTGGCGCTGAACATGTTCGCTTATCGCGTTCGCAAATACATCGGCGCCTATTTGGCGGTTCTGGGTGGAGCGGACGCAATTATCCTCGGCGGAGGTATCGGCGAGAACACGCCTGTTGTCCGTGAGCGCATCTTCGAAGGTTTTGACTGGTGCGGGGCTGTTCTGGACCGTCAACGAAACAGCGATACCGTAGACCGGGAAGCGCCGATCACGACACCGGAATCATCCATTCAGGTCTGGGTCATACCGGCGCAGGAAGGTCTGATGATGGCCAAAGATGTCGTGGACTACGATGATCGCAGCGACAGGTGAACGGTGGCTCCCCAATCGCGCCCTCTCAAGGGCGTATGAGAGCCAGACCCGACTCTGGATCGTACTTTTTCTGCAATTCTTCAGGCGCTTCCGTCAAGATCAACTCAAGCGTCGGCCGCACATGGGCCTCAAGGAGATGGCCGCCGTGAGCAGTGCCGTCTCGCTTACCCACCACCATGTGCGCGTGTACCTCCGGATTTCCGTCGTGGAGCGCGATGTCCCCAATCAGCGAGAGCACTTCAATCTGCTCATCCATATCCGCGGCGGTCTCGTACTTCTTCGTTTCCCAATTGAACCAGTCCACTTTTGCGTCCGACAAAGCGCCGATTGCCTTGAAGCTGCTGCCTGCGAGTTCATGATCTTTTGCGAATTGCTTCAAAGTACTTGCAATCTCATCCCCTGTTTCGAAAATGAGAGCGTACGTACGGGGATGCTCCTGGATAAGCTTGGCGGTCACAATAATCGTCCTTTGTGATCTGGATGCGAGCGGGGTCGAATTTAATACCATCGTTCGGTGCGGCGGAATCGCATTGAAGGACGGCTCTGGCATCCATGAATATGGCACACCTCCAGTAACATCATGGTTGCAAGTCTTACTCAATGAAAGGTTTGGATTGGAGTCCACTGGGCGGGCTTCACCGAAGGGGGCGTACACGGCTCGTTCCGCACGACTTAAAGCCGGCGCTTACTATTGACCCCAGGGACAGCGTTGTTTTCGAGACATTGGATTCAGGTTGGGGCGCCGTTGAGCAATCCGCTAATTTTTCGACTGCACACTTTAGTAGCGTGTTGGCTCGAACGACCAAAAGGCTATTCCATAGGGCTCCAGTTCCACTTCTGTATGAAAAGCACCGGGCTCAATAGTAACGGGATTAAGAGGCCGCAGGCGCGCATTCTCATCGGATGAGGCCGCCATCGCATCCAGCAGTTCCGGCCGCACCAGCAACTTGCCTGGAGCGTCCTTTGCGTCGATCGTCACTTTGACCGGCTGCGGCGAGAAGTTCCAGATCAACAAATTGTTGGTCAGGTAGAGGGGATCGTACGTAAAGAAGCCGTGAACCGCCGCATCGGATGATTTGAAACTCAGACGGTCTCCCGTCAAGCGCGAGAGCAGTTTGAATGCAAAGTATGCGGGGCGGATCGTGTTCTGGTAATCGAACAGGCCGTCATACTGCGGCATGCGATTCCACCAACGCCCCATGGCGGCCGCGCCTTTCGGAGACATGAATTGCGAGAAACGGTCGACGTCGACATAGTAGTCGCGGATGTGGTAATAACACGAATAATCGAGCCCCGCGTCGATCATCTGCCATGCCGTCTCAGTTACGTAAGCTGGCTGGAATCGCGGATCGCGGACAGGGTTCGACAAAGACATGTTCCACTCGTCAAGGAAGGTCTCTACGGTTAACCCCGGATGCTTCCTCAACAGCCCCTGTACGTAATCGATGGTTTCGCGAACGCGAGCAGGATCGCTGTTATAGATGTGCCAGGACACAAAGTGTAAGGGCGCCTTGCCCGCGGCGCCGAACTCAATGAGGGCCGGCAAGATGGGCGAGCGATAATTCGCAACAGCGGGGCCTCCGACCTTTGCGTCGGGATCGGCGCGCAGGATCGCGGCCACAGTGTGCTGGTAGTACGGCAAGTAATTCTCAGGCGTGAAGCGATAGGGACATCCGCCGTCTTCGCCGATATCCGGCTCATTGCCAACCTCCCAATAGCGGATGCCCGCGCCACGGTCCTTGTAATGCCGGACTAAATGATAAACGAGGTCCTCCCACGCGTTCCAGTCGTTGGGTTCGACAATATCCTGATCGATTTTCGGAAACAGGACATGCGGTTTGAACGCGATCGTCATCAACGGCGTGGCGCCGGCTTTGAGGATGAGATCGACGGAGCGATCGAGTGTATCGAAGTGATACTGGCCCGGAGCCGGAAGCAGATCAAAGTATTCCTGTAGAAACAGGCGGACGAGGCGGGGCCGCAACGCGCGAATCTCAACCATGCGATCGCCCCAGATGGTCTCTTCGGACAAACCTCCCTGCCCGAGCGAAATTCGTCGCATGTCTAATGTGCCGGTCTTTTTCGTGAAAGAAATCTGAACATCCGCCGTGCGTGTTTGTGCCGCCGCCGCGGTGACAAGCGCGGCCGAGAGGAGTATAGGAAGGTATTTCATCCGATTCCGAGTAAATCCAACGTGTCGCGATGAATCATCGCCTCGATCTTCGCCTCCGGAATGCGGGGCAGCTTCGTGCCTTCGGCGATCGCATTCACCTGCCGGAGCGCCGCCATGGTTGACTCCGGCGTTGTAAATGGGTAGTCCGAACCGAGAAGCAGCCGGTCGAGCACGCCATACTCCATTGCCGATACGAGCGCGTTGTAAAACTGCCACGGACGGTAATATAAAGCCGAGATATCGCTGTACACGTTCGGATTTTTGCGAATCAGCACCAACGTTTCGTCGATCCAGGGATGACCGAGATGCGCAATCACCATTCGCAACCTCGGGAATTCGAACGCGAGCGGCTGTAGCTGAAGTGGGTTTGCAATTTCAAGCGATACGTTTTCGCAAAACGTGGCGCCCTGGTGAATGAGAACCGGGATTCCGAGTTCCTCGGCGCGACCCATGATTCTGCGGAATCGCGAGTCTGTAGGCGCAACGTTCTGGTAAATCGGTCCCATCTTCAGGCCACGTAGCCTTAGACGTTGAACGGCGTCGTCCAGTTGCTCGATGGCGTCGGGGTCTTGCGGATCGACAGAACAGAAGCCGATCAACCGTTCGGGATGGAGCCCGACATACTCGGCGACGTATTCATTCGGCACGAGCACGCCGACGTGCCGCGCGCGGAAACCCAGCACAACCGCCCGATCGACTGCCTGCATCGCTTGCCAGTGCTTGCCGAGATCGACGCTAATGTCTTTGTAACCTTCGCCCGCGGTTCTTCGGGCGTCAGCGATGAACTTCTCGCCGATATGGCATGGGCATTCCCACACGTGCGTGTGTACATCGACAATCATCGCGGCTAGAGCACTCCATATTTGTTATATACGTCGCGCAAGTATGCGCCTTGCAGCAATTCCTCGCGCGTGCTGTTTTCTCGTTCGACCTTATCCGTTGCGAGACGGATCGCTTCATCGACCTTTTCGGCTTGAATAGCGATAATGCCATCGAAATCGGCGACTATCAGGTCACCCGGCGACACGACAACACCACCGCACTCCACCGGAACGTTATAATCCACCACAATTCCACGACCTCGCGAATCGACGGGTTTAATGCCGGCGGTGAACACAGGAAAGCCGAGTTTGAGAATCTTCTTGACGTCGCGAACGAGCCCGTCCACTACGGCCCCGCGCGCTCCTCTTGCCATCGCGGCCGTGGAGAGCAACTCGCCCCACGGCGCATTCCGCTTCGATCCTCCGGTGGCAACTACCAATACTTCGCCCGGAAGCACGCTGTCCAGAGCCTCTATTTCCAAGCTGTACGAATCTTCGTGGACGTAATGCAGATCCATGCAGCTCACTGTCCGCGCCCAGCCGGCAAAGACCAGGTCCGGCGACAAGGGACGAAGGTGTTCGCCCATGGCACGGTCTCGTATGCCCATTTCGTCGAGAGCGTCCGAGAGCACGGCGGTGTACAGGTTCCGTTCTATATGCGAGAACAGTTCCAGGTCGGTAGCCGCTATTGGCCTGCCATTAGTCCTCTGATTGTGCCCTTCAGTGTTAAAAGACATCTATTTTCCTCCTGCGCTTTTCCGTTACGCAGCGCTTAGCGTCACCAGGGCAATGATGCCCAGCGTTAGACCTGCGATTCCATAAGGGCCGACTTTTTCTCTGAAGAGCAGAATGCCGGCCGTGGCTACAAGGAACAGCGATCCTCCGGTTGTCAACGGGAAGGCGATATAGCCTGGTACGTTATGCGACAGCGCCAGACCGGTGAAAGCCTGGCCGCAGAAGCTGGCAAGACCCATGAAGGCGCCGAGCGCGACTTCTTTGCGATTCACGCGGAACGAGCCGCCGAAAAGCGCCAGCAGTGCGAAGAATAGCCCGCCAAGGTACCAGTAAAACAGATATTGCGGCTGGTAACCGGCCAACTTACGTTCGCTTAGCACTTTCAGTCCGAACGGCCCAAGCCCGTTCGCGACGAAAGCGATCAGCATCAACTTCATCCAAAGCCGGGCATCACGATTCATTGCGACTCCTTTTCACAACACTGCGCATCGGCAATAGCTTCAGCAGCGGCACGCCGGCGTTCCTGCCTGCTTCTATCCACCCACAGAAGAAACATAGAAAGAACAATCAACACAAGCGCAAACGCTTTCCGGGCGCTCACGGCCTCGTGATAGACGAGAATCGATGCGACCGTGGGAATTCCTGACGACAGATTGATTGCCAGCCAACTGGTCGAAATATTCCCGTGCCGGATGCCCGCCTGCAGCGCGAGGATCGCGATTGAAGCCGAAATGCCGAACGGTATAGCGATCCACACAACAGAGGCAGGCGCTGCCGGATGGTCGCCTTGGATAGCCGTCATAATCAGAAAACTGAAAACCGTGGACCAGGCATACAGCAATGCGTTAATGGCGCTCGGCCGGCACCCCTTCACGTCCGCCAGTTTGTGGAATACGCCCAAGGCGCTGAAGCTGAGCAGGCCGGCGATTGTGTACAAATAACCTGGATTCATGCTTCTATTCGAGCAGCCCGGCGGATGGAGCAGGAGCTATCCACCGGGCTGTGCGGCTTACTCTCGTTAGAACAGAAATTTTAAACCGACCTGCACTGTTCTCGCTGAACCCGCGCTCGTAATCAGGCCGAAGTCCCCTGTCCCTAAGTTTGTGCCGGGCGTGTCCAGGTTGACATGATTAAAAGCGTTATACGCCTCGAAGCGTAATTGTAAGTATTTCGATTCCGTAAAGAAGAAATTCTTCATGAGGCCGAGGTTCATCGTCTGATTTGCCGGGCCATCCAGGATGCCGATGCCCGAATTACCCCACTGATGTTCCGGCGGCGCCGCAAACGCGCCCGTGTTGAACCACATCGAGGCATTCGGATCGGAGACTTGGGGGTCTCCCGTCAGATTCGCCCGTGTGTTCCAGCCATTGCCGAGAGTGGCGCCCGGAACGGAGATGCTCAATGGCGCACCCGAGGTGAAGCTGTAGATGCCGCTCAGTTGCCAGCCGCCCAGCGCCAGGTCCACCGCACGGTTCACATTCGCCATGTGTGCGCGACCGCGCCCAAACGGCAATTCGTAGACTGCGTTTACTGTCAGGATGTGGGTACGATCCCAAGAAGAACGGCCGCGATTGTAACCGTTAGGAGCGAACGGCGTCAGTAGATCGGTCTCGTATTGCGGCATGTTGTCGCTCAGGTTTTTGCTGAATGCATACGATGCCATGAACGAAAGTCCTTGCGCAAAGCGGCGTTCCCACTTGACCTGCAGGCCGTTGTAACTCGATGTCGCGAGGTTCTCAAGCACGTTGAGTTGCCCGAATGCGGGATACGGCTTTGCCGCTTGCAAGTCCGGATAATCTCCAGGCGGCACTTCGTTAAATGGCTGCATGACAACCTGGTTGTTCATGTGTACGCCGACATAGGAGAGCGTCAGAGCCGAGTTGAGCCAGAGTCCTTTCTGAACGGAGACGTTCCACTCCTGCGTACGCGCTTCGTCGATGTTCCAGGCCGGCGCCTCGCCAACCGAAGGCTGGATAAAGTTCTGAGGATCTACCGGCCATGCAGTCTCCCAGGGTTGCAGCGTCGAAGGCCCGAATGAAAGAGATTCCCAAGTCCAATAGGGCAATCCAACGATCGAAGAAGCGGCGCGATTGCCGGTGAATCCGTTGTAGTACGTGCCGTAACCCGCGCGGAAAACGAGATCGCTGTTCGCGAGAGGCCGCCAGGTAATGCCCAGACGAGGCGAAACGTGGCCGTTCGCCTCGAACAGGCTGTTTGGAATGCCCACCTTATTGGCCGGAACCCAAAGTCCTTTCGTGGCCGCGGCGAGAAAAGGAGCAACCGGTTGCGCCGTGAGATCCACTTGGCCATCGCTATTCACACCAGCAATCACCTTTCCTACCGTCGGGTCGAAGGTGCTGCCGTTCCCGTGCGCCAGATCCTTTGAGTGCCAATACTCAAATCGCACGCCGAGCGAGAGGGTCAGGTTGGGCTTGATCTTCCAGTAGTCCTGTGCGAACGCGGCCGAGTAGGGAGCGTGCACAAGCCCGAACGTATACAGCGGGTAGTTCCGGCGCGTGCCCGACGTCAGTCCGAGCAGATAGTCCGCGAAACCATTACCGGTGTACTGGCCGTTGAAATCGAAGCTGCCGCGGGGCGAGTGCGACCCGTGGTTCCCGTAAACGGAGCGGTCGTCGTACTCATATCCGAAGCTGAACGAATGAGAACCGTAAATCCAGTTCAAACTCGCCTTGCCGTTTCTCACGCTGCTCCAAAGGTGGCCCGGGACGCCCCAGGGCGTGCCGAAGCCGGTGTAACCTGTGATGTTCACGTTCGGCAGGCCCACATAGGCTTCACGGCCCTCGGTCGGGATGCCCTGGATTCCGGCTTCGGCGGTCAGATTTTCGATGCCTGCGTTCGGTGACGTGAACCGGTTATCCGATTTCAGCCAGCCACCGCTCAAGGTCAGCAGCAACGTCGGCTTCATCGCGTAAGTGTAGTTCACGCCGATGCTGTTCTGCCGTGTTGTGTTGTATTGAAGTACCGAGGGCTCGTAATCCGGTGTGTTCGTGTCATTGTTATTGACTACCCAGCGCCCATAGATGCGTTGATTTGAAGTGATCTGATGATCGATTCGCAGCAGTCCTTCATAAGTGGTGTTACTGTTCGGAGCGACGGCCCGGAACCGGCCATCGGGGGAGTTCGGCGTTAGTAGGTACGGGAAAAAGTATTTTGCCGCGGAAGACAACCGGTCCTGGGGAATGATGTTCCCGGGAAATCGCTGATGTGTGACCGGATCGATGATTGGCTTTGAAAGCGCTGAGAAATCGCCGCTCAGCATCGCCTGAGACGGAACAGTCGAGTTGTAAATTGTGTCGCTGCGGATCGGCGTACCCTGGAAGCTTGTAAAAAAGAACGTCTTGTCGTGAATGATGGGGCCTCCGGCCGCGAATCCATACTGATTGCGGCGGAGCTTCGGAACCGTAAGCGCGAACGTATTCCGCGCGTTCAAAACGTCGTTTTGCAGGAACTCCCAGGCGGCGCCATGAAATGCGTTGGAGCCGGATTTTGTGACGAGAATCACCTGAACCGGGTCGCGCCCGCTTTCCGCGCTGAAACTGTTGGTCTCTACGCTGAATTCTGCGATAGCATCCACGTTTGGGATCGCCATGCCACCCTCGTCCATGGCGGCATTCGAATTCAGGCCGTCAAGCTGGAACTCGGTTTGGTTGTCCCGCGTGCCCATTCCTTGCACGGTGGACCCGCGCTCAGGGCCGCCCGACCCAAGATAACGCATGCCCGGAGCAAGGCTCACGAGTGCGACCGGATTCCGCTGGCTCAAGGGCAGTTCTCGAATTTGCTGCATTTGAATTACGGTCTGTACGTCGCTCGATTCTGTTTGCAGCAGCCCGCCCGACGATTCAACCGAAACCTGCTCGCTCACATCTCCGACCTGGAGCGTGGGCGAGATCCGGCTGCGCTCGCCAACCGTGAGCTCCATCTTGGCGAGCGCCCAAGTTTTGAATCCTTGCGCGGTCACAGCTACGGAATAATTGCCAATGGGCAACGCAAGGATTTCGAAGTTGCCGGAAGGGTCTGTCACGTCCCTCTTTATGAGTCCTGTATCGAGGTTTGTGGCGATGACCTGAGCGCCCGGGATGACAGCGCCACTGGAATCGACAACGGTTCCTAAGATCGAACCCTGGGTACTTACTTGAGCGAGAAGTATAGAAGCTCCCGTCAGTAAGAGAAAGGTACAGATGAGCAAACGAGTAATCTTAAACATGAGTCGATTCTCCTGAGTTACCTACATTCTTGGGGCGCCAGGCAGCGGGGTCAATAATTCAGAATTCACAATTGACGCCGGAATCCAGCCTATTGGAATCCTTCAGTAGGAAGCAACGATTGCGTAGCGCGCCTCGCCTGGATTTGCGATTCGAACCCATTCCTTGCTCGGATCGAAGTCCGTCCACGCTTTGCCATTGACCGAAACGCTACGAATGGGTTTGTCCTGTGGATGACGTAAGCGAACGAGAAGCTCCCGTGGCCGGCGTTCGGGCATCGTTACCGACGCTGTGATGCGCCCCGAAGCCGAGTGACTCTCTATCGTCAGGGAGATGTTGCCATAGTAGGTGGGCGCACGCCCCACAACGATCTTCTGTCCGTCGGCGAGCCACGCTCGCGGCGTCGCCATGGCCAGGATGAGCGTTCCGTCGTCGCGCTCGTGAATCAGCATATTCCGGTACAACTCGAACCACGCCCCATCTGTTGACGGTGGGCCGAAGTACTGGCCATGCGTCCAGCGGTGTTCAACGGGTTCGAAAACCGACTGACTGAAGGCGCTCGCCATGTAGCTGTAGAACGCGCGAATCACGGCCTTCGGATCGTCGCGCAACAGGTACGCGGTTGCCTGTTGGTTGTATACCGGTTCGTTCGCGATGCCCCAGCCTTTCAAGTACAAATTGTCTTCGTGATCGTTTAGGAGCCAGTTGGCAAGTTGACCGTCAGCGTCGATGGCCTTCAGGCGGATCATGTGTACAGCGCCGGTGTCTACGTCCGCCGGGTACCATTCGTCGAACATACGCCGGTACGTATTCGCTTCGGACGGCACATAGGGTTCCCAGGTGTGATCGCGCAATTGAACCAGAGGTGAATGCATGCTCGCGGTCCGAAACCCGCGAGCGGCGGCGTCCCTGAGTTGTGAAGCGGCTTTGCGGCATTCGGCGCCTCGCGGATTCCCAATTTCTTCGAGAACGCGGCCGAACAAATCGAGACCGGCGTACATATAGGCTTGGTTGAACGCCCACACGCCTGTGCTGGTTAGATCGTTGAGCGGCGCAGTCACAAGTCCGTGGTTATGGCCGGGTTGCAAATTCGCCTCGTGAATCTGCCGCATGCAGTAGGCGAGCGCCTTGAGGCTATACGGCATCAACCGGTCGAGCGCGGCGCGGTCGTGCGAGAGCAGGTAGTTCTGCGCAACCGCGTAGAGCATGCCCGGCGTGTACGCGCCCCAATTCGAAACTCCATTAATGTGCCCGTCCGCCTCCTGATTGTTGCGGAACTGCGCCAATAATTCTTCGTCCGATATCGAATGGTAGCCGCGCAGATCATAAAGCATGTAATCGACATACACGGACTGGTTGATGGGCCAGGGAGTCCCGCTCTGGCTGTAGGCAAAGTTTGAGTAAGGCAGATCGATTTTGACATCCGGCCCCGAACCTCCGTGCCGGCGCGGCAATCTCAAAGCGTGCCAAAGATTTGCTCGAAACAGATCGTTGACAGCCTTCTCGGGCACTTCGAAATGCGCGCCGCGAGCGATATAATTCGACCAAAAATCGAGCGTCTGCCGGCGGGCTTGCTGGTAATCAATAGCTTGCAATTTTTCTGCATCTTCTGCGGCAACCATCGGAGAAGGAAGCTTCACGACAAACCGGCTGCTTCCGTGCGCGGGCAGATCCAGATATATCGTTCCATCCACGCGCTTCATTTTCTGTTTACCTTCTTCGTCGCGGACGCCGTTCCAGTCGAGCTCGCCGGAAATGCCGCTTACGGCAAGTAGCACCCGGTCATAGGCTCGATCGCGAAACAGAACAGTATCCCCGTGACGGTCGGCGTAAATCTTCGCCTCGTTGTATGCCGGCAACTCGCGAAGATGGCTGAAAGTGACCGGAATGCGGCGCGCGCGGCCTTCAAGGTTCGTCACTCGGACCTGCTGCATCAGCAACATACCGATATCGCCGCGGCGCTCCTTGGGCGGTCCGTCGAGAGGATACGCAAACTGCTCTACCTCGTATCGCACCCCATCTTGCTCAAAGTCGGTCGTGATCACAGGAAGGCCATCCTCAAGGTGCTGCCCTTTCCACTTGTGGATAATGCCCTGCGCGATATCTCCGAAGTTGAACCAGAATCGAAAATGGTCCGGGTTCCCGTAGTCGTTCCAGACTCCGGAACCGCGATCGATTCCGAACTTCGGAATGGCGCTGTCCCATGTCAAGCACACAATGTGGCCGGGGCCATGTGGACGCGGGTTCACGTAGGCAGGATTGCCCATGTCTTCCCAGCGGTTCGTGTACTCCTTGTACGTCGCTTCAGGCTCGCGGGATACTTGCTCCAGAATGCGCTTCCCTGCCCAGGGCGCCAATTGGCGCTTATGCGAAGCGAAGCTCACCGGATCGTCGCCGGTTGCCAGATAGACATGGAGCGACGGAATCCAGATTGTTTTCGCGGCTAGCAACTGGTCCAGCGTCACGGTGAAACCGCGCGTGCCTGCTGCATCCATTTGAATCATCAATCGCGGAGATTGCGGATGTATCGCCGCATCCTGTCCCAGGCGCCGCGCTGTATCGGCATCGCTGTTTGCGATGAGATCCGCCCAGATAACCTCCATGTTTTGGAGCGTCGTGTCCTTTACATCAAGCGCGGTCAGGGTGAAGTCGATTCCGTCTATGTCTCCGGCGCCGGCGCGAGTCTGCCAGGAGCCATCCGGGCGCTGCTCACCCCCTTCCAGGGAAATGCCGCTCACACCCGTGACTTGCAAACCCGGCATCTCAGGAACGAGTTTTACGTAATACGGCTCCGCTTGGGATGCTTCTTCTCCCCAGGTCATTCGGACCCGAACATGCTGTTCGGCGCCGGCAGCGCTCATACAAAGTGTCGTCAGTGCCAACGCACTCAAGATAGCTCTCATGAAAATTCCTGTTGCCGATGGCTTTTTGTTCAATGCCGCGGGTTAGTCGAAGCGGAACCACACGCTTGTGCCGAATTATACGTAAGGTAACGGCAGCAAAGGACGTTTATGGGTGGGTGCACTCCCGCGGTTTCCAGCTAATAGGAAAACGGCGTACTTCCTCCGCTCAAAAAGCATGCAAAGGCGGTCTGTGCAATCGACTATAAGTAAAGATGACAATAGCGCGCATCCAACTGGGCATCTGTCTGGCAATCGCACTCGCGCTGCCGGTTCTGCTCGAGGCGCAGACCCGGCCCGTTCTCGATCTCGACGGACAGTGGCAGTTCCGGCTCGATCCGCAAAACGTAGGCCTAGCAGAGCGCTGGTATGCGGCAGGCGGCGCTTTCCCGGACAGGATCACCGTGCCGGGATCGTGGCAGGCGCAGGGATTCGGCGAGCCATCCGGCAACTTGCGGCATGATTATTCCGGCGCGGCGTGGTACCGAAGGTCGGTCAGCATACCGGGTTCCTGGGCCAACCGTGTCGTGTGGCTGCGGGTTGACGGAGCGCATCGGAGCGCCACTCTGTTCGTCAACGGAACGAGAATCGGCGTACATGAGGGTTTCAGCGCGCCATTCTCATTCGATGTCACGAGCGCAGTCCATCCCGGAGGCGCAAACGACATTGTGTTCCGGATTGCGAATCCCCCAAACAAGATCGACGCGTCTCCCGACAAGCAGCAGCCGCTCCGCCCGACCGGCATGCTGAACTACATTGGCAACTGGGGCGGTTTTTACGGCAATGTGTACCTGGAGAGCACGGACCGCACCTGGATCGAATCCTCTCGAATTAGCAGTAATGTCGCTAAACGACTGCTCACCGTTGCCGTACAAGTGGAAGCCACTGAACCGAAAGCCGATCCCGTGACAGTGCGCGTATCTGTGAGGGGCGCGTCGAAATCGAGCGAGCCGTTCGGACTCGTAGCCGGCAAAGTCCAGGATGCGACGGTCCAGCTGGAACTGCCGGACGCCCCGCTCTGGTCGCCGGAACATCCGAACCTGATCACCGCGACTATCGAAATCCTGCGCGACGGGAAACAGATCGATCGCAAAGAAGAACAATTCGGATTTCGCACCATTGAAACACGTGGCAACAGGCTGCTGCTGAACGGCCATCCGATCTACCTGCGCGGTTACGGAGATGACAACGTGGAAGTGCTTACTGGCTTTCCTCCAGCCTCCCGCGCCGCCTACGTGCAGCGGCTGTCGTTAGCCAAAAATTTCGGCTTCAACGCGGTTCGCTATCACTCCATGGTCCCGCCGAAGGAGCTTTTCGATGCGGCCGATGAAGTCGGAATGCTCATCATGGCTGAATTGCCCGCCGTGTACACTCAGTACTTTTTCGCCCATCAAGATTATCTGCGCAACGAACTGCAGAGCGTCTTGCTGGCTTATCGCAATCACCCGTCATTGCTGAGCCTCGCATTTGGAAATGAATTCAATCTTCACTGGCTCAAAAGCGATGAAGACCGGCATACTTTTGTCGACGCCATTGGGCAGTTCTATGCATTGGCGAAACAACTGGCGCCGGCAACGCTCATCCTGTCGAACGACGGCTTCGATTTGCGTCCTTCAGACATGGTCAGCCTCCCGGAAGGCGCCGCTCCGGACCGTCCGACGATACGTCATGAGTTCGGAGACTATTACTGCTCACTGCCCGACATTGGCTTGATCGGCAAATTCACAGGAGTTCTGATTCCGGACTGGCTGAAGGCGAAACAGACCTGGGTAATGAAGAATTCATTGCAGGACGTCTACTCCGAGTACCTCCGCAACTCGAAGAGGCTGCAGCAACTGGGCCGCAAATACCAGATCGAGCGAGTACGCGAAAACAAGACTGTGACCGGCTACGATTATTGGCTGATTGTCGATTATCCAGGCGGCACCGGCGAAGGCGATTCGTGGGAGGAGGGCTGGTTCGATTATTTTTGGAAGCCGAAAGCAATTACACCCGAGCAGGGGCGCGAATTAAACGCTCCGGTGCTGCTAATGATCGGCAACGGCGTCAATGATCGCACTATGTGGACGGACGAGCAAAAGCACGTTCCCGTCAAAATATCTAATTTCGGCCCGGGACCAATCGAGGGCGGCACGCTGTCGTGGTCGTTGCGGGACGGAAGCAAGCAGATCGGAGGTGGCGACCTACGTGATGTCTCAATAGCAGATGCAGATGTTGCGCAGGTTGGGGAAATCATCCTGGATGCGTCAAGCCTGCAGGCCGCGACCAAACTGGAACTCGTGTTGACGCTCCGGTCGGACCGGGGAACCTATCAAAACCGCTGGAATCTCTGGGCGTATCCACGCGTGCACAGCGCCCCCGCGACGACCGGAGTCATCTCGGATATCAAGTGGGCGGGTTTGCGGCGCGTGTATCCGTGGATCGGAAAGAATACCAAGGACATGAAGCGAGCTGATTTACTCGTTACGGACAGTCTTGATACGACCGCGATGGAACACCTGCATCGTGGCGGGAAAGTCTGGCTGCTGCTTCGCGAAAGCCTGAATCATCGCGGCGCATCGTTCTTCCCTGGTTCGGGCGGGGCGCTCGGCACGCTGGTTCGCGATCATCCGGCGCTGGCGGGTTCGCCACATGACGATTTCTGCGACCTGCAGTTCTACAACCTGCTGCAAGGGGCGTATCCCCTGCCGATCGATCGTTGGCCGGCCTCAATGACGCCAATCGTCGGCGGCATTCGCACCACTTCCGAATTCCTCAGCAAGACGAAGGGGCTCTCTCGTGTCGCTTACGCTCTGGAGGCTAACGCCGGGGGTGGGAAGCTACTTGTGACCACGCTGCGACTCCGAGAGAATTTCGATGAAGCGTTCCCGGCTGCGATGACGCTATTTGATGGTTTCCTGCGCTACGCCGCTGGACCGGATTTCCAGCCTACTCTCGATTTGCGTCAAGACGACCTGCGGAGACTCGTTACCGATTAGACCGGCAGGAGTCTATTAGAAGATAGGATGTTTGATTCAATTATTGGTTCGACGCAACAAGCCAGGCAACAGCCGATGA
Source organism: Bryobacteraceae bacterium (assembly GCA_025927575.1). Taxonomy (GTDB): domain Bacteria; phylum Acidobacteriota; class Terriglobia; order Bryobacterales; family Bryobacteraceae; genus KBS-96. The sequence goes on from JAICLJ010000003.1 coordinate 29,524, forward strand.
TACAATTCCTTCTCCGTACCGGTTGAAAGCAGGTTCGAATGGCGGCAATTAAAACTCCCTTAGTTCCAGCACTCGACCGCGGCTTGACGATTCTCGAGATGGTCGCCAAGTCCAGAAGCGGACTCACGTTTTCTCAGCTTGCGCGCAGCCTTGATTTCCCGAAGAGCTCCATTCATTCCATGCTGGTTACATTCGAGCGTCTGGGGTATCTACACCGGAGCGAAACGACCGGCCGGTACGCTTGCGGCATAAAACTAGCGGAAATCGCGAACATGGCTCTGGACGGCACGGGCATGCGTGAGAAAGCGTCGCCATTGCTGCGCAGCCTCTCCGAGCGAACCGGTCTTACGGTTCATCTGGCGATTCTCGAAGGGCAGGAAGCGACCTTGATTGCCAAGGCCACAACCGCTGGCGGGCAGCACATTGCAACCTGGACTGGTAAACGGCTCGACTTACATTGCACAAGCCTGGGAAAGTGCCTCCTCGCGTATCTCGATGAGACACAGGTCGGCGAAATCATCCGAAAGCGCGGCCTTCTGCGCCACAACGAGAACACGATCCGTTCCTTCCGAAAGCTCAAGGAGGATTTGGAGATAACGCGCGCGCGCGGCTTTGCGCTGGACGATCAGGAAGAAGAGATCGGAGTTCGCTGCGTCGGCGCTCCCATCTTCAATGCGGATGGACGAGTTACGGCGGCGGTCAGCCTTTCTGCCACAATCGAACAGATAGGCCCCGAAAACCAGAAAGAGCTGATTTCCGCGCTTCAGCACACGGCAGTGGCGATTTCGGATCGGTTGGGTTGGACCGGTCAACCTCGCGTGCCTGTGTTATCTGAAATTCGTGTCTAACTCGCGGCCGGAATTCGTTCCAGAATGATGGAAAGTTCGGCTTGTCAGGCTTGTGTCGCGAAGAGCTTCGCGTTCCGCGAGTACTAGAATTCAGCAATGAGAGCCGATCCTTTCCAACCATGTCGCCAACCGTAATTCACGATCCGGGCCAAATTGATTTCGCCCTACCCGGCAAACATCATTATCAAATCGCTTTCCATCTCGATTCGAGTTGGGGCTATTCACTCGTCCCTGTGACGGTCATCAACGGCTTGGGCCGCGGCAGCGGCTCGGAGCCGGCTGGTGTTGTGGCATTTGGGGGAACCCATGGCAATGAGTACGAAGGGCAGGTTGCGATCAAGCGCCTTTGCACGGACCTCGATCCGGCGGAGATGCGTGGACGCGTGATCCTGATCCCGCAGTTGAGCGAAACGGCGTGCCGCGCTCACGAGCGATGCTCTCCGGAGGACGGAGTCAACATGAATCGTGCGTTTCCGGGAAACGCGCGTGGCACGCTGTCCTACCGGATCTCAAATTTTGTGAAGACCCGCATCTTCCCACAAGCGAGAGTTGTGATCGACATACACTCCGGCGGCAAAGAATCCGTATTCCCGCTATGCACTTCGTTTCACCCGCTGACGAATGCCGAACAGCACGCGGAAACTGCAGCCATTGCGCGGCTCTTCGATACGCCCTTCATCTTCGTTTATTCGCGGCAAATGGCTTCCGGGCTACTGACGGACGAGGCCGAGGACGAAGGCAAGATCGCGCTAGGCGGCGAGTTCGGGCATGCTGAAGGAACAAGCGTAGGCGGGGTGCGGCACGCCTACGAGGGCATCAAAAACGTACTGCGGCATTACGGAATGCTTCGCGGTGAAATTGTCCGTGTAGACGCCGCGCGCGCAACGCCGCCGCGCATGGTGCAGGCGCCGAATCTGTCCGACTATATTCCTTCCCCGCGCTCAGGCATCTGGGAACCGGTAGTCACTCCGGGCGCGGATATCGATGAGGGCGACCTGGTCGGCCGTCTCCATGACTTTGCGAATCACTGCTCGCCACCATTGGAAATTCGAGCCCACAAAAACGGTGTGATTATCGCGCTCTATTTCGCGGCAGTGTGCGAGAAGGGGCTCACTCTGTACGTGATCGGCGAGGACGCGGCTTAGATGAAGATCACCAATGTTGAAGTGCTGGTCCTGAAGTCGCCGGGTTTGTACAACCGGCCCGAGGGATCCGAAGAACCTCTCGGCCCAACGTATATGGGCCTAGTGCGCGTTTCGACCGATGCGGGCATCACCGGCTATTCAGACATGGAAACATCGGCTCCGGTCGCAAAGGCCGCAGTCGAAGCGCCCTCCTGGAGTGAACCCGGGAATGAATGTTTCGAAGGACTCGCCTCGCTCATTGTGGGCGAAAACCCGCTGGAGCCCGAACGGCTCTGGTACAAAATGTATCGCGGCAGCATTTACTACGGACGCCGCGGCGTCGCCATTCAGGCCATTTCCTCGATCGATATCGCCCTTTGGGACATCATCGGCAAGTTCTACGGCCAGCCCGTGTGCGTACTTCTTGGAGCCAAATGGCGCGACCGCGTTCGGGCGTATGCCAGCACGTTATTCCGGCCGACGCCCGAAGCAATGCGCGAGGCGGCGCGCCGCTACCTCGACCAGGGATTCACGGCCATCAAATTCGGCTGGGGCGTTTTCGGCGAGGACGCAAGCCAGGATGTGCGACTGGTGGAAGCGGCGCGAACAGAAATCGGAGACAAGATCGACCTGCTTATCGATACCGGATGGTTCGTTGAGCGCACGCCCAAACAGGCGATTCAGGTTACGCGCTCACTGGAGCCGTACCGGCCCTTTTTCATCGAAGAGCTTCTCCATCCTGAAGATTACGACGGCTATCGGAGAGTGGCTGAGGCAGTTGAAACACCCATCGCCTGCGGAGAACAGGAGGCCACCGAGTGGGGCTTTCAGGAGTTGATCACGCGTGCAAAGGTCGATATCCTGCAGCCCGATTTGACGCGTTGCGGCGGATTCACTGTCGCGCGAAAGATCGTACACATGGCCGAACGGGCGAACGTCCTCGTGATCCCGCATTCCTGGTCGTCCGATCTGCTAACCGCCGCATCTCTTCACTTGAACGCGTTTCAGCGCCGCGCTGTCTTCATCGAATTCAACACGTCGCAAGGGCCGCTTAGCCGCGAACTGGTCAAGAGTCCATTGCGCATGCAGAACGGCTTTCTCGAAGTCCCGAGCACACCAGGCTTGGGCGTCGAAGTAAATCACGATGTCATCGAGAAATACAGGATTGCCTGAATTGCGAATTTTCAGGTCCACATCGCCGGTTCCGTTCTAGAATCAGCGAGGAGGCGCGAACTTGAGATTCGTCTTATGCCTGGTGGTGGCTGCGTGCGCGAGCGCGCCGGTCTTCGCCGCATCCGATCCGCTGGCGGCGCACGTCACCATCTATCGCGACCATTACGGCACTCCGCACATCGTCGGCGATACAGAAGAAGCGACTTTCTTCGGCTACGGCTACGCACAGGCTCAGGATCATTTGGAAGACATGATGATCCAATACCGCGATGCGCAAGGCCGCCGCGCCGAAATACAGGGGATCAAGGCGCTGGGCGACGGTTATCTGCATTTCATTCCATACGAATATCGCTGGGATGGCGATTATCTGCAGCGATTACTCCGGACGAAGGCGGCAGTCGTCGAACATCGCGATGAAATCGCCCCCAATGTCTACAAAATTCTCGACGCCTTTGCGCGCGGCATAAACGCCTACATCTCAGAACACCGGGCAACGGTTCCGAAGTGGATCGATTCCGTGAGCGCTGAAGACATCGAGGCGTTCGAGCGCAGCAATTATATGCGATTCTATAGCATCCACGATGCGCTCTCGAAGATGACGAACGAGACCGATGCGTTCCCGAACTTCGGGTCCAACCAGTGGGCGATCTCCCGCAACCGCTCCATGAATGGCCGGATCATTCACGTTGAGCACACGCACATGCCCTGGGCCAACCGCTTTCAGAACTATGAAGCTCATCTGATTACACCCGGAAAGCTGGACGCCGCCGGCATCAGTTGGTTCGGCAGCCCGGTGTTCCTCGATGGCTTCAATGACAAAATCACGTGGTCGGCCACCTGGAACCAGCCAAATATCGCGGATGTTTACGAAGAAAAGATCAATCCGAATAATCATCTGCAGTATCTCTACGACGGCAAATGGCGCGATATCCGGGTATCGCATGCAACCTTCAAAATCGCGGGCGCCAAAGGGATGGAGTCGCAAACCTTGCCCCTTTACTACACGCTGCATGGTCCTATCGTCAGCTTCGACCGGGAACACAACCGTGCTTATTCCGTAAAACTGCCCAATTTCGACGGCGTCAATTACACGACCGGGCTGTACCGCATCATGAAGTCGCACAATCTTCCGGAGTTCAAAGCTGCGCTTGCTCTCCAGTTGATCCCACGCTGGAACTTTCTCTACTCCGATCCTAAAAACATCTTCTGGGTGCATAACGGAAATGTCGCCCGCAGGGCGCCCGGCTATGACTGGAGCAAGCCTGTGCCGGGCTGGACGAAAGATACTGAATGGGGTCCATATCTCCCGTTCAAGGACTATCCACAAGTAGAAAATCCAGCTTCTGGTTTTCTGCAGAATTGCAACAATCCACCTTGGGTCGTCACGCGGAACTCGGGCCTAAAGCCACTCGACCCAGCACCCTGGTATCTACAGAAGACGCCCGAAGCGGACGCGGGTGAAGAAGCATTGAAGACCCGCGGCGAACGGCTGTTTCAGATTTTGACCCAACCGGCGAAATTTACGCTCGCGCAAATGACGGATCTTGGTTTCGACACCTGGATTGTGCCCTCCGAAGTCATTGTTCCTCTCCTCGAACAAGCTTGGAAGCACGCGACCACCCGCGATGCACGCATGGCGCGCGTGATGGACTTGATCGAAGGCTGGGATCGCCAGTCGAGCAAAGAATCCGTCGCCTACACCTACATCTACTTCTGGGGTGTGTCCTATGGCGAATTGTTCTCCGAGAAGAAATTTGCCCGGTTTATCGACTACAACCGCAAGCGAGAAATAGATATTCATTCTTCAGCCGAGCAAGAGATGGCGCTGAAGGCTCTGGAAAAAGCTGTGGACCACATCGAGAAGACATACGGCAAGCTCGAAGTTCCGTGGGGGGATATCAACGTCGTCGTGCGCGGCGGGACATTTCCGCTTGGCGGAACCGGGCTCTACGGCGTGCTTCATCCCGACGAGGGAATTGAGCAGAGCAATGGGCAGATCCAGTGCAACGACGGATGGGGACATCTGATGATTGTGATGGAAAGCAATCCGAAGCAAGTCTGGAGTCTTTTGCCTTACGGCGAATCGCAGGACCCGTCCTCACCGCATTACAACGACCAGGCAAAACTGCACAGCCAGCGCAAGGTAAAGCGATTCTGGTTCACGCCGGAAGAAATTCTGGATCACACGGAGTCCGTCTGGGGTAATCGCAATCGTCTCAAATCGCAATTGAATCACGGACACGTTGGATTTGCCGCCGGCATTCCGTAGCGCTACTTTGACGTCCAGCCCCCATCGACAGGCAGCGTAACTCCAGTCACGTAGGAGGCTTCATCGGAAGCCAGAAACAGCGCGGCCCAGGCAACCTCTTCCGGAGAACCAACACGGCCCAGCACGGTATTGTCGCACTGCCATTTGTAATGCGCCGTTCCAGGTTCAGCGGAAATTCGCGTATGAATCGGCCCGGGACAGAGCGAGTTGACCCGAACATTGTGCGGGCCGTAATCGTACGCCGCGCTCAGAGTATACCCGAGCAGAGCCGCTTTGGTTGCCGTGTACGCGACGGAGGTCATCATTCCGGCTAACGCCTGAATCGACACCACGTTCACGATCGACCCTTTCTTCTGCCGGATCATGTAGGGCAGCGCCTCTTTTGTGAAGTAGTGCGTACCCATCAGCGCCACTTTGATGCACTTATCCCATTCTTCGTCCGTCGATTCCAAAACGGCATGAGATTCTCCAAGGTAAGCGGCATTGTTGCAGAGGATATCGATACGGCCATTGTGCTCCGCGGCTTTCTCCATTGCGCGGGCAGCATCCTCGCGCCGCGACACCTCAGCATGAAAGTACTCCGCGCGCCCACCCTTCTTGACAATCCGGCGCACCGTCTCTCGGCCCGCTTCGTCCTCGATATCGGTAACGAGCACCCAGGCTCCTTCTTGGCCGAGAAGCTCACAAATGGCATTTCCAATTCCATTCGCGCCGCCAGTGACGACAGCGACTTTCTCCTGGACTCTGTTCATATGTTTCCGACACGGTAGCACGGAGGCGAGCGCAAGCGCAGCCGGGATCCGGCGTTTCGGTGTGAATCTGTCCGGAGGTTTGGAACCAGGTTCGATCGGACTACACTGTTCGCGAACCATGTTACGAGGCCGGGGACGGTCGGGTCTCTGGCTATTTACCGGCGCGTGGCCGGTAATCGGGCCTTAGCCGCCAGGAATCTCTTGCGCGCCGCGTCGGCCTTTTCCTGTTCCCCAAGCCGGTGATAAATCTGAGCAAGCAAGTATTCCGGCTCCGGATAGGCCGGATCGAGCGTAGTGGATCGCTCTAGCCAGTTCAGCGCCAGGTCGGTCTTTCCCAGTTTCTCAAGCGCCTTTCCTCCGAGATAGAAATTTCGAGCGGAGAGCGGATTCATGTTCGCCGCTTTCGAGGCAGCATCGTATGCACGTTTCGGGTCGCCGGTCTTGAATAGCAGATCGGATAGGTTCGCGTAGGGCCAGTCGTAGGTCGCGTTGCTCTCTTCCACAATTTTGATGGCGGTCAGGAAATAACGTGTCGCTTTGTCGTTGTCGCCTTTCGCTTCATAACAGAGGCCCAGATTGTCATAAGATTTGTATGAACGTGGATCGGTCTTCAGAACACGCTCGAACTGACCGATTGCCTGATCCACCATACTTTCCTGATAATAGATGCGCCCGAGCATATAAGCCGCCTCGCCGTCTTCAGGATGCCGCTCCAGTAGATCGACAAATGTATTGATAGCCGGGTTGGCCTCGCCCGAAAGATATTCCGCGTTGCCCTTGATCTTGAGCGCCATACTGTTTCCCGGCTCGGCTTTTATCACTAGCATCGCGGTAATGCGTGCTTCGTGAAAGTGCTGGCCCATGAAGTACGCATTTGCCAGGGCCAGATTGCCGGGCACGGAGCGAGGATCAATCGCCAGGTACTGGCGCGCGGCGGCGACTGCCTGCTCAAACTTTTTTTCGAGCGTCCGTGCTCTCGATAGCTCCAGCAGAATGCCCCGTTGCGTGGGACAGGCAGCGTATGCTGCCTCAAACTGCGAAGCTGCGATTGTATAGCGCTTCCCCAGCAGGGCTTCTCGCGCGCTAATGTCGAGAGAATTGCTTCGAGTGAGATTGCAGTCGACGCTGGTTTGCTCCTGCGCAAAAAGGAGTCCGGGCGCGAGTATGATCAGCGTGAGTCGCCGGAACATTTCATTGCAACTTAGCCAGTTCTTGCTTCACCTTCGGGATAACCGCGGCGTATTGAGCAGCCGAAGCTTTAGCGAGAAAGGCTTCAAAATGCGCGCGGGCGCGCGCCCGATCTCCAGCCATTTCATAAATAAGGCCGAGATTCATCTGCGCCTCAACCAGATCCGGATCGAGTTGAATGGCTCGTTCGAAATCGGCCAGTGCCGCATCAAAATTGCGCCGCTGAATAGCGATGAGCCCGAGGCCGTTGGTTGCAGCGGCGTCATTCGCGTCGTTCGTAAGGACCCAGTTAAACACGCGCTCGGCATCTTCAACGCGTCCATTCTCCAGATACGCCGTGGCCAGGTTGGTTTGGCTTTCGAGATCGGTTGGATTGATGCGAGCAGCCTTCTCATACTCCGGAATCGCTTTGTCTTTCTGCCCCTTCCGAAGATAAAGATCTGCGATGCGGGAATGCAGCCTGCCATCTTCGATGCCCCGTTGCAGCGCGGATTCGTACAGTTTCAGAGACTCGTCGTACCGGCCGGCGTTTTCATATTCTCCGCCCAGTTGATGATAGAGCGATGGGTCGGTGGGATCTTCTTTCAACGCCCGCTCGAGCAACGCGATCCTGCGGGGGGCGGGAACGTGCGCTGCCGGATCTTCCGCCATATAGATCAGCTTCAAAACTTCGACCCGGTCCTTTGGGTCGATCCCCGTGCCGGTTAGTTCGTAGGATTGCGGAGAAGCTCCGGACAGATAGCCGAGTGATTTCAACTGCTCTATCGTTTGTTTATCCACCAGACTGGTTTTTACCGTCTCCGGGGCATCTCCACCGCGAGGAGAGACAATGCGCTGTAGCTGCGCCTCCAGTTTCTGCGCCTCTGGGTGATTTTGCTCAATCACGTTAGTCGTCTCGTGTGGATCGTGAACAAGATCGTACAGTTCAGGCCTGGGCGCCTTTATGTACTTCCAACTGCTGGTGCGAATCCCCCTCAATTCAGACCATCCCATGCTCAATTTGGGAAACAAAGTTTCCTCGTATGAGACATCGGTAGACGGCGCCGCCGACCCGTTGAACGCCGGAACAAGACTGACGCCCTGCACGTTGGAGGGAATATCGCCGCCCATGAGAGTCAGGACCGTTGGCAAAAAATCGATGCTCCGGACCTGCTGTTTGACACGTCTGCCCGCGGGAATTCCAGGACCTGACATCACGAACGCGATCCGCAGCGTTGCGTCGTAGAGAAACACGCCATGCGTGTACTCACCATGTTCCGACAGGCTTTCGCCATGATCCGAGAGCACGGCGGTAATCGTTTTTCCGCTGGGAGATTTTTGTTTGATAGCGGCAAGGAGCCTTCCCACTTGTTGATCGGTATACGCGATCTCGCCGTCGTAAGGATGATTCTTGTATTTCTCTTTGAATTCGCCGGGCGGATTGTAGGGCATGTGCGGATCGTAAAGATGCACCCAAAGAAAATACGGTTTGCCGGATTGTGTGTTCAGCCATTGAAGAGCACGATCGACAGTGTCGCTGCCACGGCGTTCCGGATCTTCGCGAAAGTCCCGCCGGTTGCCGCCGCGGGGCATCTGATCGTCGTAAACATCGAAGCCGTTGTTAAAGCCGAATGCCTTCTTCAGAACGGCGGAGCTTACAAATGCCGCGGTATCCCAGCCTTGATCGTGCAAAATCCTTGCGAGCGGTCTCGATGAGGATTGCAGTACAAATCCCCCTGTATTGCGTACATGATGAACCGTCGGATATTGGCCTGTGAAGATGCTGGCGTGCGATGGCGGCGTCAGCGGAGCCTGGGCAACCGCATCTTCAAACAACACGCCGGAGCGCGCAAGGCTGTCAAGCGCCGGAGTCTCGATATTTGGATAGCCGTAACAATGTAAATGATCGGGCCGCAGTGTGTCGAGGGTGATGACGACAAGATTCAAACGCTGAAAAGCGGTATGCGCCAGCTTTGTCTCTGGTTTGCGACTGTTGCAAGAGATCGTGGTGAAAGGGAGAACAGCCAGGAGGGGAAAAAGCTTGCTGGAGAAACGCATTTAAGAACAGCTATACCTGATTATGCGACGGCCCGGTCGTCAGGCCAAGCCGCCGCACTGAATACAACCTCTAGAATTCGATTCGCGCGTCGAGTTGTATCGTTCTGTCGGCGCCTCCGTCCAGGAGCATTCCGAACGCGGGATCGCCCACGGTTTGAGAGGCAAACGAGGCGCGCTTCCTCTTCAAAGGATTGGTCATTGTGGCGCCGAGTCCAAAAAATCGTTTCTCGGACCCCAAATAGAACTTCTTGTTGATTCGGAATGTCTCGCTGAGGTTCGCCGGGCCGCGTATGGTCGGCAAATATCTCGGCGCGGTTCCTACTCGCAAGGGGGTGCCATTATCCGTCACCGGACTTTGGGTGAACGCAGCGGAATTTAAGTACGGTGTCGGCAGTTGCACGTCGACTTTATCGGGCATGCCCACCGTCGATTTCTGCCCGTATACAACGTCGGGCCGGATGCCGCCCGAGAACCCGGCGGGACTGTTGACCCCCGATTCGTAAACGGCAATAGCCGGGCCGGATGAGTAATTGTGAATCGCCGCCAGTTGCCATCCGCCAAGTATGGGGTTCGCCCAGTGCAGATTGAAGCGGCGATCCTTTCCAAACGGCGTGTCCCAAACCCAGGTCAGCTTGAAGGACTGTGGAATGTTGAATGAAGCTACCGACCGGTCAAGGCTGCGATTATAGTAATCCTGCGCAATCGTGTAGTAATTGGCGGGACCGTTGGAGTCTACGTAGCCGATGGCTTTCGACCATGTGTAAGCGGCTAGGAAACCGAGGCCGCTCGTGAGATGGCGGGTTGCCGTGACCTGGAAAGAATTGTAATTCGAATTTGTGTTGTACGGAAAGTTTTCTTCGACTCCAAAATATTGCGGATGAGGTCTTAGCGCTTGCGCCACAGTCAAACTGTCGTCGAAGCCCGGAAAGGGGGTGAACTCCGGGTGCAGACTGACCGGTTCATTGAGAATGTCGCCCATCGCGAGGACGCTCGCCGGTATTCCGTTCAACTCGCTGTATCCGCCAGAACCCGGCGAACCGCCCCAGAGCCTGGTGCCCTTATTGCCAACATAGGCAACTTCCAGAAGAGTCTCGCCCGGTAGCGCGTACTGGATGGTGAAATTGTAGTTCTGCGTGTATCCAGGACGGTTGGCATCGCGGGCAGTCGTCGTCACGTCGTTGTAGTTCGCAGAGGAAGGGTCCTTGTTCGGAAGCGGCGCCGACGTGCTCGGGAATGGCTGGCTCAGGTAAATGGCGGGATCGTCGACGAATCCCGAAGCATTCGTGCCGGCCGCAACGTTTACGCTCCCGTTGAATCCGAATGTGAATCCTCCGTACCCCCAATTATTAGCGATCGGAGGTGTGTTCGTAATCGCGTAACCGGCGCGGACTACCATGCGATCCGAAACCTTATATGCGATTCCGAAGCGTGGCCCAAACTCTTTCCAATACGTATCGTTGACCCGCCTTTTGAATACAAGCGCGCCCGGAAGGTTGCCCGCTTCGGGATTCGGAACGTTCAGATCGATCTCGGACATGCGGTCGGTGACTTCATAGAACGGCGGAATGATCTCCCAGCGGAATCCGAGGTTGAGCGTCAGATTCGGCGTGATCTTCCAATCGTCCATTGCATACAAGGCATGCTGCGGCTGCCGGAAGCCTTGGCTGTAGCCCACAATGTTGTGGCTTGCGTTGTTCGCTCCGCCCAACAGGAAGCTGGCGAACGCGTGCCCCGTGTCGTTCAGGAAGCCTGGCAGATCTGTTGATCGTGGAGTGAACGTGAAATGTCCAGCATCGGACAAGCCCCGATCGTTGTAATAATATCGCCGGAAATCATAGCCGAAATTGAAGCTGTGCTTGCCACGTATCCAGGTCAGATCATCCTGGTAGATATAGCTCCCGTTCGGGCTGTAATCCTCGAAGCCGACGCCCATCTGGGCGAGGGACCCTCCCTGGTACGGATTGCCCGAGAACGTCATCTCCGGAAAAATCGTACCGGGTAAATTTTGTAAGCCGATCTGGCTTGCGAGGTTCTGATTCACCGTTCCAAGAGGCGCGCCGTTTTCATTCAAAAACCGGTTGTAGCCGGCTGCAAGCCGGTTCACGAGAGTTGGCGAAATTGTCGAAGTGAGCGAAAGCCGCACCATATTGCCCGGCGTGGTCTGCTCCTGCCAGCAACTGGTCGGTGAGCCTGGAACGGGTAGATACCGACCAGTGCCACAAGTGTTATTCCGGTTGCGGTAGCTCTGGTTGTAATAGCCTGAAATGCGGTTGTTGCCGTTAATCTGGTGATCGATCTTCACGCCAATAATGTGCTCATGGAAGAACGGGCTGCCAGTGCCCAGCCTTTGAATGTTACGCAGCATGCTATTCAACTGCGGGTCCTGAACGCCAACCTTCTCTATGATATTTCTCGCCACTGGGTCCCAGGCGGATTGGGGAATCATATTGCCCTGAAATGGATCGCGGACGATGCTGCCATCCGGCAGTGTGCGGGTGGTTGCGGGATTGTAGATCTGGCCGAAGACAATGGGTCGACCGAGAGCGTCCGTTCCCACCTGTGTTCCAGAGAGAGGATTCCCTGTAAAGTTCGGATCGAATAGCGCCGAAAAGTCGCCGTTCTTGAACGCCGGGGTAGGCAGGGTGCTGAAGCCGTTAAATGTGAGCTGATTTACCTCGGTTTTCTCAAAATTTGTGAAGAAAAACGTTCTGTTTCGCCCGTTATAAATCTTTGGAATGTAAACAGGGCCCCCGACCGAGTATCCCCAATTCTTCGTGCGATTCCTTGAGTTAGTCTCGCCAAAGGTTTTGTCCTGTAGCGGGATTGAGTTGAACGCTTCATTCTGCAGGTAATAGAAACCCGACCCGTGCAGGTCGTTTGTGCCTGATTTGATGGTGAAGTTGGCTACCGCTGTCTGGCCGCCGTTATACTGCGCGCCGACCGCTCCGGTTTGCAGTTTGAATTCCCCGATGGCTTCGGCAGACGGGCTGAATTCGTTGTTGTTGCCGCCCGAAAGGTCGGCGCGGCCGACCGGGATGCCCTCGATCAGAATTTCGTGAGAATACTGCTGGCCGCCATTGATGGAACCTTGGAATGTGCCGCCGGTGGTGCCCGGCAAACTGCTGAAGATAAAGCTCTGAATCTGGCGCTGCCCGTCATCGACAGTCACCGGCCAAGCCTTGTATTCCTGGGTTGTGATGTATTGACCCATTTCAGCCGAACTCGATTCCAGCAACTCGGGTTTATCGCTCACGACAACCTGCTCGCTGACGGTGCCGACCTCCAACTTAACGTTGACGGTCATAGTCTGCGCGACGCGAAGGATCACGTTTTCCGCAGCCGCGGTACTGAACCCAGGAGCGGTCACATGAATGGTGTAGGTCCCTGCCGGCAGATAGGGCAGCGTGTAATCCCCGGTCGAGGTAGCCGTCGTCTTTGCTTCCTGGCCGGTAGAAGTGTTCGTGGCTACGACGGCGGCGCCCGGTACAACCGCTCCATTGGGATCGGTGATCGTGCCATTTAATGTCCCAACGGGCCCCTGCGCATTCAGCGCAGGCACCAGAATTAGAAGGGCTGACAATAAACCAGTAACAAGAATACGTCTCATGAGGACCCCTCCACACAACGTTTCCGGCTAGATTTCTAGTTCAACCGTATTAGCTAGATTCAAGCGAAAGCTGAGGTCATTGTCAAGAGAAAAAGAATGAAAGACATGAACACGCTTCGCAAGGGACCGCAAACCGGATATCCTGATTCGATGCCGTCGATGTCGTACGTATGGCCCTTCCGTTTTGCAGGCTTGGCCGGCGCATGTGCGATTTGCTACATTTCCCTATCAGGCGCGATAACGTCCGAAGGTCCGCTCAACCACAATTCGCCCATTCGTTTTCGCGATGTAGCCCGCGAGGCTGGCATTGACTTTGTTCTTGAGAACTGCCCGACCGATCGTAAACACCTCATCGAAACCATGCCGGGCGGAATTGCCGCGTTTGACTACGATGGCGATGGCCTCACTGACATTTATTTCACGAATGGCGCTTCCGTGCCATCCCTCGAGAAGGATTCTCCGAAATATCACAATCGCCTTTATCGCAATCTCGGTCACCTCAAATTTAAAGACGTTACAGACCAGGCCGGTCTCGCGGGCGTTGGGTACTCAATGGGGGCGGCAGCGGCCGATTACGACAACGACGGCCATGTCGATCTATTCGTCGCAGGCGTTGGCCGGAATATTCTTTACCGAAATCGAGGCGACGGAACTTTCGAGGATGTAACAACCAAAGCAGGGATCAAAAACGATAACTGGTCGGTGGGCGCCGCGTGGCTTGATTACGACAACGACGGATTGCTCGACTTGTTCGTTGTGAATTATGTGCAATGGTCCCCTTCTTTCGACCTTTTCTGTGGTAACGCTGCCGCTAACATCCGGGTTTATTGCCATCCAAGATTCTTCAAAGGGCTTTCCAACCGGCTGTACCATAACCAGGGCCATGGAACCTTCAAGGATGTTTCAGTGGAATCGGGCATCGCGGCACACGTCGGAAAAGGAATGTCGGCCGCAGTCGCCGATTACGATCGGGATGGTTTCCCGGACATTTTTGTCACAAATGACAAGCTGCCAAACTTTCTTTTTCATAACTTGAGGAACGGCCACTTCGAGGAAGTAGCGTTTCAGGCCGGGGTCGCTTTGTTGGACAGCGGCAGCGAAATCTCAAACATGGGCGCGGATTTCCGCGATTTCAACAACGATGGCCTGCCCGATATCGCAGCCACTGCTCTGTCCGGAGAGACATTTCCGCTATTTCTGAACCAGGGCCGCGGCCATTTCGCGGACGCCGGATATTCGGCCCACATGGGCAGGCTCAGCCGGATTTATAGCGGCTGGGGTATCGGACTGTTCGACTTCAATAATGACGGCTGGAAAGATATTTTCACGGCGAATTCCCACGTGAACGACAGGGTGGAAGCTTTTGAAGCAACGGGATACAAACAGCACAACAGTATCTTCGGGAACGATGGTGATGGGACCTTTTCGGACGTATCCGCCGGCGCGGGCGACGGCTTTTCAATCAAACGTGCTCATCGCGGCTGCGCTTTTGCTGATTTCAACAACGATGGGCGAATCGACGTCGTGGTTTCGGCACTCGGCCAGGCGGCTGAACTCTGGGAGAACGTCAGCCCTGCCGAAAACACCTGGCTCACTCTGCGGCTAACCGGAACGAAGAGTAATCGAGATGGAATCGGGGCCGAAATGAAGGTTGGCGATCAATACAACGAGATGACGACCGCTGTGGGGTACGCTTCGTCGAGCCATAGTGGAGTCCACTTCGGCGCCGGCAGCCAAAGAGAAATCGATCGCATTGAAATCCGGTGGCCCAGCGGCGTCCGGCAGGAACTACGAAATGTGCGAACGAACCAAACACTCGAAGTTCGTGAGCCCTCGCACTAGGTCAAGGCGCGGTTATGGCCTCTAGCTGCTCCTTCCGTTCCTTTTGTGAAAGAGATGCGCGGAATTGCTGGTAATCCGCAAATGCCTGTTTCGCCAAGTCAGTCTTACCGGTAAGTTGAAGGGCTCGAAACAATTGAAAGTGAGTGTCGCCGTCAGTGTCTTCCGCGAGCGCGGCTTGCAGATAGGGAATCGCCTGCTCCGGCTTCCCGCAGCGGAGCAGAGCCTGCCCAAGCGCTGCCTCGGCCGCGCGCATTTGTGGGCTCTGTTTCAGGGCAGCTTGCAGGTATGAGACGGCAGCATCCGGTTTTTCCATGTTAAGAAGAGTCGCGCCGTACAAGAAATTTACTTCGGCGGACTGCGGCTGTATTTCAAGCAAACGAGCCAGCATCGGCAGAACCGGCTCATAGTCGCGTAGCTGATAGAGAGACCACGCCAGGCCCAACTGGGCCGGGACGTTTTCGGGAGCGAGTTGGAGGCCGCTCCGCCATTCAGAAACCGCCTCCCGATGCCGGCCACCTGCGTCAAGAACCTTTGCCGCGTGAAGATAGCTCTCAACCGACGGCGGCAGTTGAGCGAGGCGATCGTATGACTCATCCGCGAGTTTGCGGTCCGTTGTGCATCGTAAGTAAGAAGCGGACGGCTCGCTGCTATTGTTGCCGGCCTTGATAGCGGTGCTTTCGAATCCCTGTTCCTTCTCAGCCCAATCCGGATGACCGGTCTCGGAATAGACGCGTGCGAGCCCCGCATGCACGCCCGGAACCGCCGGCCCTTTGCCCAGAGACTGACGATACGCCGTATACGCGCTCTCAAAACGCCGCTCTCTCAGATATGAATCTCCGGCGACGGCCCAGGCATAAGCTGAATCCGGGAACTTACTCTCAACCTCCTGGCACGCTTGTTTTGCGAGTGCGTCGTAGACTTGCCCGAGACCATACCAGACACGGGAGCTGCTCGGAAGCACTTCAGCGGCACTCCGAAACTGTTTTATGGCTTCTTCGTAGCGAGCCGCTCCGGATAAGGCTTCCGCCAACATCAGGCGCGCATTTCGATCCGACGGCGTGACCGCTAGCACCCTTTGAAGTGGAGTGATTGCGTTTGTATGCTGTCCCAATTCAAGATAGCTGGCGCCGATAAACAAGTTGGCGGCCGATGAATTCGGGTTCAACTTGAGCGCGGCGCCCGCATGCTGGATGGCATCCTCATACTGTTTCGCTTTGAATTCAGCGACACAAAGATCGATGAGGAACTCTGGACGGTCAGGGGCGGACTGAACTAACCGGAAGTAGATCGGGATCGCTTCTCGTGGTTTCCCGGCTTTCACGAGCTGGCTGGCTCTCTGCGCCTCCCGCGACAGATCGATCTCTTGGCCGTATACCGTTGGCAGTACAAGGCATCCAGCCAGGATCATGAGGTACACAAGCAAGTTGCCACCGGTTGGTAACTGATTATTCAACCCGGAACAGGATGCCCGCCCCTGGCGCGAGCCAATCCATTTCGCGCCCGAAAGGTTCTTCCTTTCCGGTATAGGGCGAGATGCGAATTAGTTTCCGATTGGCCTGCTTAAGATGCACCTGGAATTGAAACGAATTCTTCAGGTCTTTGTTGACGATCATAAAGTACGGCCGATGATTATCGTCTTCAAATTCTCCGATCAGAATTCGGCCGGCCACGGGTGGGCGCACATACCGCTGCGTCAATTCAACACCCTGGATAAGTTTGCTGGCGGATAAAGGTTGGCCCTGCTCCGGAACGTCCGGATAGTGGTACACGCCGGTGCTGTGCAGCCGGATGAGCGTTGGGGCGAGCGCGTGAATCTGGTTATTGATGCGGCGCAGAATGCCCCAGGTCGGCGTGCGGTTACCGAACTGATCGATAGCCGCGAGGCGATAGTTACCGATCTCCGGCGCGAAATACGTGAAGTACTGAACGCCCCGGCCGCCGTAGGCCATGGTGCTGTATACCTGCAAATTGAAGGTCGCGTCCGAAGGCTCCATATAGTTGAAGTGGGAATTCGCGAGGATACAATTCCAGAATGGCGTTTTGGTTTCGAGGCCCAATCGCCGGACAATTTCAAGATTCGTGTAAAAGGAATCCAGCATCTCGCCGTTCACAAGCGAGTAATTGTCGTAGCTTAAAAATGGCTGACCAATGGTCTTTACCAGCATGCGGACATAGGAATCGTAATCGCTCGTGCCTAGCATGGCTGCGGATACACGGTAAGGGAACAGATTTACATACGGCCACTTACCCGGCATCGCGTCTCGAACCAGCGCCGCCAGCCTGCCCAGGCCTGGCATTGCTGCCGCGTTCGGCTCATCGTGAAGGAAAACTCCCAGCGCAGCGGGATTGTCTGAAACCTGCTTACTAAGTTCGCCGAGGTTCTTGCGAATCTCCTCGTCCGAAGGCAAGTTGGTCACGTTATAGCCGTTTATCCGTTTGTCGTTTACAAAGCATGTCAGTCCGGCCGCCTTCACTTTGTCGAGGTCCCCTACCTCGCAGAAGCCCGAGACATTCAGGCCCGCTTCTTTCATCCCGGCCAATTGGGCCGGGTCGGAAGGAGAAGCTCCCCAGGCCATTACCGCGAAATCTTTAGGGTCAAGTGGTTTGGAGACAGATCCGGCGGTCTGCGAAACAGCTAACGGCGCGAACAAAAACAAAAACACAAAGGCGATCCGCATAACCTGTACCGGCCCCCAAAACCGGACGTCGAACGATTGCCAGTCTAATATATCGCTGTTTCGAAGTCTTGCCGACGGAAGCCGCCGCTCGTGGCTCGTCTAGCGAGTCACTACTCGCAGCGTTTGCGCGATTTCAAACTCCAGAGCTTCGTGCGCAAGTCGCAGGCGTCGCTCGACCGAGGAGGAAGTTTCTCCGTGAGCGAAAAGGAAGCCAAGATAAGTGTTGCCCTCCGGCAATGGCAACAGCACCTGACCTTCCTTGGCTGTGATAATCACTTCGTCAGCGACCGCCTCCGCGCGATCGACACCGTGAGCGCTCTGATAGATCCCAGCGCGAGGCACCGGAATCATCATTACTCCTGAGGCGCCGGTGCGCCTGTACGCGCCCGTCACGTCCTGGCCGAGCGCATGCCGTACGATAAGGTCCTCCAGCGGCGCACCATCCTGAAAAACGAGAGCCTTGGAGCAAAGCCCGCCGATCGGCCGCGGCGCCACTTCGAGCATCCATACCTCGTCTCCATCGAAGCGCATCTCGGCATGGACCGGTCCCTGGTGCAACCCGAGAGCCGTAATCGCGGATTGTGCTGCCTTCCTAATGGCCTCCTGCACGCTTAGTGGTGCGCGCGAAGGCGAAACGTAAATTGTCTCCTGGAAGTACGGTCCATCCAACGGGTCGGGCTTATCGAATAACGCCACCATGTGCAAGCGCCCATCTGTCACCAAACCTTCGAGCGCGAACTCGCGCCCCGGCAGGAACGCCTCCACTTGAACGTAGTCGGAGACAGGATCTCTCAGCCGCGCAATGGCAGGAGTCTTTAAAAGCTTACGTATCCTGACCAGCGCGCGAACGAACTCTTGTGGGCTGTCAGCCCGGATCACACCCCTGCTTGTCGATAGTCCCAGCGGTTTGAGAACGCACGGATATTGAGCCCGGTTTGCCGCCACACCGGCGTCTTCATCTTGTGGGACTTGGAAATAAGCGGGCACGGGAAGCCCTGCCTTGCGGAAGCACTCACGAGTGGCGAATTTATTGATCGCAGCCGCCGCCGCCCGGGGACGATGGAACGGCAATCCCAGCCGTTCCGCGGCGAGCGCGGCAAGATAGGCGGGTCGGTCTCCGATGGCGACTACCGCATCGAAGCTTCTTCCGCGGGCCAGAGCTTCGGCAGAATCTTCCGGCGCCTCAAAACGAACCGGGATGGCATGATCGCCCCAGGGATCGTCGAGCACATGGCAGCGGTTGGTCGCCAGGCTGACGTCCATATCGAGCCGCTGCGCGGCTTCCCTGAACATATTGGTTTGGTAGCCGGTGGTCGTCGCAACGATGAGCAAACGTTTTCGAGCGCCAGCCTTCATTGCGATCAGACTTTCGCGATGCGATCCTGCATCGGCTCGGCGCAGCAGTACCAGGGTTCGCTCAATTGCGGCGCTCTCTCGCGCGCAGGGCCAAGCTCCGGAATCGGCTCGTCCCCACCCGCTTCCGCCCAAATCGCCGCGAAACATTCGGCCCGCGATGCTCCACGCTTCTGTTCGGAATCAACCAGTTGGAGGAGCCGTTCAGCCAATTTATCGACGGTCGGGTCCGGATGCCGCCATCTGTGGGACAAAGCGTCTGGCTGAAATGCGTCCACCACGCGGCGCATCTCTTCCAATTCCAGCAGCCGCGAGCCCGCCGGGATCAGCAACCGCAGCGCAAGCTGCACTGGAGCCACCTTGTTCACCAGGTCCAACTCCGCAAGAACACGCAGCAGTTCACGGTAGCTTTCCCATGTGGTCCACGGCGTGAACGGAATAAAGGTCGGGGAAAGGTTCAACCCCACTTCGCGGAACAACCGGACCACTTCCAAGAAATCGGCCCTCGTGTGTCCCTTGTCAAGCAGGCGGAGAACTTCATCGTCTACCGACTCGACAGCGGTGGTCACAATCAGGCATCCGGTGCGCCGCAACTCGGGTAACAGATCGCGGCGCTTCAGCAGATGTTCGATTTTGATCGTGACATCGTAGGTGAGCGCCGGGAAGCTTTTCTTCATCCGCTCAACTATGCGCATGCCATGTGTGGGGCCGTTGAAAAAATCCGGGTCGCCGAATGTAATGTGCTGAGCCCCGGATTCTACCTGCTGGGTGATGTCGGCCAGCACGATGTCCGCCGGGACTACGCGGAACCTCCCGTTGTAAACGGGAACCACCGGACAGTGGCGGCAGAGATGCTTGCAGCCGCGGGTCGCCTCCGTATATCCGGTAATGCGATTGGCCTGTCCATCAAACATCGTGGCGTAACGCGTGAGCGCCGGCAGGCCGGATCGATCCGGTGTCTCAAACCGCATCCGTTCGAACGACATCAGCGGCTCCGCGGAAGCGGATCGATCGCCGGCGTGGAGCCTCTGCGCCAGGAGCCGCAATTCATCCTCAAATTCACCCCCGAGCAAAGTCTCGACTCCGAGCGACCGTAGATAGCCGGCATTGACGGGCGCGTAGAGACCGTAACAGCACACATGCGCGCCCGCATTAATGCGCCGGGCGTTTTCAATCACCGGCGCCGCAAGCCGTGTAGCAGTGTGCATGGGAAGGTGGAAGGCGATCAGATTCGCCTGGCGTACAGCGTGGAGCGGCAACTTTTCGACGGCGAGGTCGGCGCAGGTAACATCGTGTCCATCGGCGCGCAGACACGCCGCTGGAGAAGCCAGGCCGAAAGGCTGCCGGCCAAGCTCGTAAGTAGAAACTAGCAATACGCGCATAAATCCTTTGTTTCGCTCGCACGACGGAATGAAGCTCGCACCGAGAGTTCCAAGGAGTCTCCATTATATCGTCTTGACTGAGTAGTCAAGATGCGGTAGCCTCAAGTCAATTTGGAATTTTCCATGCGCCTGACGTATGACTCAGGCTGCTAGGATCTGCGATGAAGCTCACTTCCCATGAAGAATACGGATTGCGCTGTCTGATCCGCCTCGGACAGAAGGGCCCAAGCGGGAAATTAACGATCCCCGAGATCAGTAATGCCGAAGGCATCTCGGAAGCGTACGCCGGTAAGCTTCTTCGCATGCTGCGTCTGGGAGGGTTCGTCGTGGCGGCCCGCGGTATGGGCGGGTATTCTTTGGCGCATCCGGCCAGCCGGATTATTTTGAGCGATGTGATGGCTGTGCTCGGCGGCCGATTGTTCGAAGGGAACTTTTGTGAAACGCATCCCGGCCAACTGAAATCTTGTGTCCGGCTGGCAGATTGCTCCGTCCGGGTGCTATGGCGGGCGTTACAGGAGGCCGTTGACGACGTCTTGAGCAAGACGACTCTTCAGGACTTGCTCTTCACGGAGCAGCAGATGATTAGCTGGGTCGAGAGCCTGGGAGAATTTACGCCTCCGGTCCCCCGGCAATGAAACTACAATTTGTAGCCTCTAGCCTCGCCGAGAATCAAACATCATGATCGTAAAGGACAATAAATGAATTTCGATATCAGCGAGATCGCTAGAACATTAACCGACTCACTTACGCTCGCCTTGCCGCCGATCGCAATCTGCTTCACGGAGACAGTTCCGGCAGGTGTCCGGAATTGGACCGGCCGCGTTCCCGCGGGATGTCGATTCTGGCAGGAAGCGGCAACGGACGTATTTGCCACCTCGCCGGCCGATCACGATCTTTGTGCAATTGGCACGTTTACGCACAATATGGAGATAACCGAAGCGCACGAAGCCGACCGCCGCGACGCTCTCACTGTTCTCTCTGATCTCGGTTATGTCCGGGAGGAAGACATTCCCTCGATCCCGGTCCTCGAGTCGCGGCCGCCGCACGTTATCTATGGGCCGCTTGCCTCGATACCAGTCGCCCCTGACGTAGTGTTGCTCTTTGCGAAGGTCGACCAGATGCTGATTCTGTCCGAGGCATCCCAGCAAGTGGAAGGCGGCCTGCCGCCCGCCATGGGCCGCCCCGCCTGCTCGATCGTTCCGCAAGCGATGAACACCGGACGGGCGGCGCTGAGTTTGGGCTGTTGTGGGGCACGTGCGTATCTGGATGTGTTCACCGACGAGGTAGCTCTGTGGGCGCTTCCTGGCGCTAAACTGGACGTCTATGTGGAACGTATTACCGCGCTGGCAAACGCCAACGCCGTTCTGCGAACTTTCCACCAAATACGCCGCAAAGAAGTGGAAAACGGCGAAAACCCAACGACCAAGGAAACCTTGGCTGCGATGGCAAGCTCAAACTAAGGGCTCAGGATGGGACAATCGGGACATGAATCGTTCTAGCAAGGAGATCGTAGATGGGATGTAGCGGTGGAACTCCTCGACCTGTGGAGCCCGTGGATCCGGAAAGCCGGAAGGTATTCTGTGTAAAGTTTCAAAAAGAGATGCCGGGCCTGAAAGAGACTCCTTTTGAAGGGCATCCTCTCGGCCAGAAGATCTACGAGAACGTCTCGCAAGAGGCCTGGAAGCTTTGGCTTGAACACATGAAGATGCTCATGAACGAGTATCGTCTGAATCTTGGAACGCCGGAAGCTCAGGAATTCTTAATCAAACAGATGGACGAGTACTTCTTTGGCGAAGGCGCCGCGCTGCCGCCGGACTACGTGCCGCCCAGGGAGAAGTGACGATCGCGAGCGCTACTGCTGCCCGGTAACGAACGGCGTTTTGAATTCGCTGGCGGCGCCTAACTAATCCTTCCCCTCTTGCTCGACGGAAACGGGCCGAACTAAATCGGTCGCGATGGCAATCAGGAGAACTCCAATGGGCGCCACGAGCGAATAGAATGCCCAATTTTGCCTCGCCCACCAGCCCGAGGCTCCCCCGCCTGCGTAGGCAAACCACATGATTGCCAACTAGCAGGACTCTTGGAAGCCGCCGTTTCGAGGCGATAACCGTATGACTTTCCAGACTCGCCGTTTGAACCGGCGCTCGGTCCGGTCCCGAAACCAGAAAATGTAACGGGCACACGATTGAGCGAACTTCGTGAGCGCTCCGGTAACAAAGCAGGTAAACACCGTGAGCGCTCCTACATGAGTCACTGTGATGTTCTGAAAGCCCATCGCTACCGCGGCGAGTCCTATCAATGCGTAAAACGGCCAGGGTTGTGGGGGATGGGGATGCACACTGCCGAGGTACATCAATGCCACTAACATCGCTGCCTCAATCGTGAGCGTAATCGAGGCAATCGCCCGCACACGATGGCGCGCGGCATAGTCGACAACAATTCTACCGGCAACCATTCCAGCGGTGTAGTACAGAATGGCGCTCAAGTGTCGCAGCATCGGGCCGAAGGTCGCATCCGGCAGAGCCCTGCCCACATCGATGGTATTGCCGCTCATATTCGCGGTGTAAATGCCCTGAAACAGAACGAATCCGACCACATCCACGAAACCAGCTACCCACGTTAGCGCCAGCGCCAGCACAGCCTTCTCGCGCCGGGCCAGCACTTTTGGCCGGCGCCAGCCGCCGTAAGCGCGCACAATTCCAATGTCTCCATGAGCATTTTCAGCCATTTCTTCAACCAAACTGTAGAGAGCGTACAGTGCCGGTAAGTTGCTTGCGCCAAGGCAGCCCTGGATACAACCAAAACGGGAGAGAATCCGTCGGAGGCCAGTGCGCGGACTACCCCGGTGGTGTTTGAAACAACCCGATTCGATGGCTTCGATCGACCTAGTGTTTGGCGCGCGTCGCGATCACGATAACAAGAGCGGCTGCCAGGATGAACAGAATCAAAAACAAAAGCAGCAAGGCTTTATTGGGCGTTTTCGCAGGCCGCAGAGCTGGAGGGGAGACCGGTGGGACAGCGGGTCCGGCCGGAATAGCGGGAGCGGAGGGCATGGCGGGCATCGACGGCGCCTGTCCTCCCGGCACCCCGCTCGCGAAGGGCGGAGCGCTCGAGGGAGGCGTGGAGATAGCAGGCGGCGGTTCCGCCTGCGCTGCTCCCGGCCCCATGACAACCCGGGTAAACTCGCTGGGACCTGGCGGAACCGGCCTTCGCGGTTGCATCGGAGGTCCAGGCTCACTCAGGGGAGACACTAGCGGATCCACCGCAAATGCAGGCTGGGCGGGCGGCGACACACGCGCAGGATTGTTGGTTCCGAATAGTTGCGTGTATTCACCGGCGCCAGCCGAAGCGCCCGGTGAGGAAGGCCGTTCGGTCCCACCCTCAAAAATGCGAGTGAACTCTCCCGCCGTGCCGGAAGGACCGGCCGCCCGCGGATGGCGAAAGGACTCAACGGGAGTGGAAGTCACCGAGTACGGAGGCGCTGCTACCGCAGGCGGGATAGGACGCGCACCCTGGCCGGAGAAGAGTTGGGTGAACTCTCCAGGCGATTGAGGAGGAGTGGCCGCATTCTGCGGCGACAAGGGCCGCTGAACCTCGGGGAGCGGACGGCCGTGCGGATGCGGCGCCGGAGAGCCGCCGCCGAAGAACCGTGTAAACTCGCCTGGTTCGGGTTTCGGATTGGGCACAGCTGGTCCCGGCGAGCCCGCTGTCGGACCGTGCTCTGCAACGGAGGGTTGTGCAGGCGTTTGAAACAGCCGTGTGAACTCGTGCGGATCTGAGCCGGGCGGCTGACCGGTGAGCGGCGGCTTGGTTGCCAACGGATTTGGCGCGTCCTTCTTTGCTTGGTTGGGTGCTGTCGGAGCTGCCGAGACAGGCGATCGAAAGAGTCGCGTGAACTCCCCAAGTGAAGTAGGGGCGCCCGGCGCCGGCGTGGCAATTTTCGGCTTTGGAGGAGATTCCGGGCGGGATTGCGGTCTCATGGCCTCGGGCGGTACCGGCGTGCCCGGCGGGACGGGAGCTTCAACGGAAACCGGCGTCTTCTTCGAAACCGTTTCGTCCAGCGAAGGACCCAGCGTTTGAAACATCCGCGTGAATTCGCCAGGCCCGGTATGCGCTTGAGCCTGAGGCAAAGGTCTCGGATTAGCGGATTGAGGCGCCGGACGCTGTGGCGCGGCGGGAACCGGAGCATGCGATGGCGCTTCGCCGCCGGCGGGCTTCGTCCCCGGGTCCGAACGGTCCGATTCAAACTGCAGCCACTCGCGCAACAACAGGCACTGCGGAACGCTCTCGGTCACGACGAAGCAGAGGTCTCCTTCCTCACGCACGTCGAGCACCAGTTCCTTCACGGTGGATGAACGGTACAAACAAGATAACAGCAGCTTCAGCAATGCTGCCTGTTCCGGCTGTGCCGTTTCGGCAATACGATGCACGAAAACCGAGCGTCCCGTCGCTGCCTCGCGCGCGCGAAACGTCTGCACATTACCTGTCATTACCTGCTCTGGTTGCAGGTATTTACCGCCGAGAAACGCCATCCGATGCACCGCCGTTCATCTTCGAAATCCTCGATTCTTCCGGTATCACTTACACTCTACTCGAAGAACCTGATTCCGGAGAAATCCAGCGCGAGGCTGTTTGCCTGTTCGTGGCCTGACACTTGCAAGACGGATGCCAGTCGGCGCGGCGCTGGCATTAGCCGCGCACTATGATAGACAATCGTTTATCGCCCTGCACGAGAACGAAGGCCGTCTTCTAAAAAGTGAGAAATTTGTCGAGAATCGTCTGGTCCGAAGGCATGTACCTCGGCCCGCATCATTTTCAAGCGCAGAGCCGCTATTTCGAAGGCGCAATCCAGTTCGTCGCCGACACGCTCTGGTACCGGCCGTGGGGATTTCTCGGTGTGGAACTGAATCAGGAGGCGCTTCGCAACGGCTCGCTCGTGTTAACGCATGCTAGAGGGATTTTCGCGGATGGCCTCGCCTTCGATATTCCGGCGTCGGACCCTCCGCCGCCACCCCTGCCCCTTGAAGACCTGTTCTCTCCAACCGCGCACTCGGTCACGGTCTACCTGGTTGTTCCCTCGCAAAGCGATTCCGGCGGCAATTGCGCCTTGGATGCTTCGTTGACGAACGGCCACGTTCGCTACCTCTCGGAAGAAAAGCCGGTCTTCGACGAAGTCACCGGCCAGGACGAAAATCCGGTGCGTTTCGGCAGAAAGAATATTCGTTTCCTGGTTGAAGGCGAAAAAGCGAGCGGCTTGGAACTGCTACCCGCGGCGCGTGTGCTCAGAGACGGCCTGGGGCATTACATCTTCGACGAGAACTTCATCCCTCCGTGCGTGCGAATGAGCGCGAGCTCCCGGCTGATGGCCTTGACGAGGCGCCTTATCGAAATTCTCGAGCAGAAGAACCAGGCTTTTACGGGCCGTGTCGCCGGATTCGGTAAGCAAGCGTCCGGAGCCTCCGCTCAGCAGGTAGCGAGCTTTTGGTTTCTTCACGCAGTCAATACGGCGCTTGCATCGCTGCGGCACGAATACCTCACCGCGCAAAGCCATCCCGAGCATCTCTATACCGAGTACCTAAAACTGGGCGGAGCTCTTTGCACCTTCGGCGTAGGCTCTCTGCCGGGCGAGTTGCCTATCTACGATCATTCGAATCTCGAAGCCTGTTTCGGGCAGCTCGACGAACACATCCGGCGTCATCTGGAATTGGTTGTCCCGACCAACTGCGTTTCCATTAAGCTCGAGCAGCGCGACAAATACTTCTGGGAAGGCGACCTGCCCGATTCCCGCTATTTCGGCAACGCGCGGTGGTTCTTCTCAATCGCCGCCAATGTCGGCGAAGCGGACCTGATCCTGCTCACTCCCCGGATCGTCAAATTCTGCTCGGCGCGCTTTGTGCCCGAACTGGTCCGGCGGGCACTGCCCGGCATGACGCTCACACACGTCCAGAGCCCGCCGGCTTCTATCTCGCCACGAATTCAGAATCAATATTTCTCGATCAGCCGGTCGGGGCCGTGCTGGGACCATCTCATCGATACCAAGCGCGCCGGCATCTACGTGCCAGGCGACATTCCGAACGCCACTTTGGAGCTCTTAATTCTGCTCGAATCGTAGACAAACATGTCCTCCCCATTGCCGAACGTGGCTGCCGCAGCTCATCCGCCTCGAGCGGAGAACCTGGCGTTGATTTTCCAGGAAGTGTTCACTGTCGTCGAACGGCTGCGAGCCAACCGCCAGCGAGTGAACGATGCCGAAACGTTCCGGACGCAGATCCGCACAGCGTTAAAAGCCGCCGAACAGGAAGCTCTGCGGCGCGGCTACAACTCCGAGGACGTTCGCGTTGCCGTGTTCGCCGTCGTCGCCTTTCTCGACGAATCCATTCTCAACATGCAAAACCCGGTCTTCGCGGATTGGGCACGCAAGCCGCTGCAGGAGGAAATGTTCGGCGTCCAATTAGCCGGCGAGATTTTCTTCCGGAATCTGGACCGCCTTTTGGCCCGCCCCGATTCGGAAGCCCTGGCGGATGTGCTCGAAATCCACCAGCTTTGCCTGTTGCTCGGTTTTCGCGGCCGGCTGAGCGCCAGCGGCATGGCCGAAGTTCGAGCAATCATCGGGCAGATTGAAGCGAAGATCCGCCGCATTCGAGGCGCGCTCGGCCCGCTCTCTCCTCCCTGGGATCATGCGCCCGTGCGTATCCCTCGTTCGCGCGACCGCGTGCTGGGGGGACTCCGCTGGACGGCAGTTGCCTGCTGGGTCATCGCGGTCGGCTTATTCGTAGCTTTTTTCTTAACACTCAATGCGGGCGAAAGAACACTACAGTCCATTGCATCCCGGATCAGCCTTTAGGAACGGCCAATGAGAATTTCCAAAGGCATCACCGCTGCAATTGGATTACTGATCGTCTGGCTTGTCCTGTCATGGCTGTTGGGCACATGGCTGCATTTGACAAGCCCAAACTTGTGGATTCTGCGAATCGGGCTGATGACGCTCGGAATCGTGGGCTTCGCGGGATACGCAATTTTGAGCCGGCAACCGGCGGCGGCGCCTTCCGGCGCGCCCGCCGCCAGCGGCTCCGCTTCCGATATCGATTTTGCAATCACCGAAGCATCCAACCGGTTGCGGGCCGCGAACCTCATGAAGGGGTCGACCGTTGCCGCGCTACCGTCGGTCTTCGTGTTGGGGGATTCGAATGCAGCCAAAACCAGTATTCTGGCCCACTCCGGCCTGGAGCCCGAGCTTGTCGCCGGCCAAGCTTACCTGGACAACGCTGTCGCCCCGACACGCGCAGTAAACATCTGGTTCGCGCGGCAGACGATCTTCATCGACCCGTCGGGCAAAATCGTCGCCGATGAAGGGGCAAGAAGGAAACTGTTTCGTAAGTTCGCCCCCGCGGCGATTGGTTCAGTTTTCGGAGGCGCCACTCCCCCGCCCCGGGCCGTCGTTATCGCGCTGAGTTGCGAAACTTTGTTGCAGGCGGGCGGAGCCGAGGCGGCCGCCCTGAAGTCGCGCCAAATGCAGGCCGTGCTCGGCGAGTTGGCACAGGAATTGGGCGCCGGCTTTCCTGTCTACGTGCTCTTCACGAAAGCGGACCGCATCCCCTACTTCCGCGAATTCGCGGAGAACCTGACGGAGGCCGAAGCCGCCGAACCCTTCGGCGCGACACTACCGCTGCAGCCGGCTCAATCCGGCGTGTACGCGGAAGAACAGGCTCGTCGGCTTAATGAAGCATTCCAGCGGCTGTATTACTCGCTGGCCGACAAGCGGACAGCGTTTCTTGCTCGCGAAAACGACAGCGCGAAGCTGCCCAATGTTTACGAATTCCCCCGCGAGTTCGGCAAGCTCCGCTCGCTGCTGGTTCCGTTCCTCGTCGATCTTTGCCGCCCCAGCCAGTTGCGGACGAATCCGTTCTTACGGGGATTTTTCTTTACGGGAGTTCGTCCCGTCGTTGTCAGCGACTTGGCGCCCGCCCAGCAAGTCCCGCAAGAGCCCGCCGCTTTCGATGCCGGCGCCACTCGCATCTTCGGCCGCCAGCAGGCCGGCATGCCGTTAATGGACATGCCGCAGGGCTCGTCGCGGAAAGCACCGCAGTGGGTGTTCCTCAATCATCTGTTCAGCGGGCTGATACTTGCAGACAAACCGGCGCTAGGCATAGCGCAAAGCAGCGTAAAGGTGAGCTTCTGGCGGCGGGCATCCATGGGCGTTGCGGCTGCCGTCGCGGTAGTGCTGGCGATCTTATGGGCCATCTCGTTCACCGGGAATCATGAACTGGTGTCCAGCTCCGTCACCGCAGCTCAGATGATGCCCGCGCAAGGCTTGCCG
The DNA here is from genome assembly GCA_025927575.1 of Bryobacteraceae bacterium. GTDB lineage: Bacteria > Acidobacteriota > Terriglobia > Bryobacterales > Bryobacteraceae > KBS-96. The sequence continues at coordinate 58,094 of JAICLJ010000003.1, forward strand.
CCCACGCAAATGGCTTCATTGGATTCCTTGCAGCAGCTCGAGCAAGTTCGCGAAAAGCTCGCTCTGCTGGATGGATACGACCGGACCCACAAGCCGTTGCATTTGCGATTCGGACTCTACTCGGGAGACGCCATCCGCGATCCGCTGCGGCAGGTCTATTACGGTTTATTTCGCCGTGTCCTGCTTGCGCCGACGCAGAACACACTGATCACGGTGTGTTCCAATCCGCCCAAATCGAATGACATCGCGAACTACGGCGCAATCTACGACGCGCTGAAAGCTTACCTGCTCACCACGCAAAATCACGACAAGAGCTCGCGTGACTTTCTTAGTCCGGTTCTAATGCGGTATTGGTTGAACGGCCGGCAGATTGACGATCAGCGCCGCAGCCTCGCGCAGAAGCAATTCGATTTTTATTCGGGCGGTCTTGCCGGCTATAACCCATACCCGCACTTCAACCGTCCGAATGAAGAAGCGGTTTCGTCCGCGCGTGTGTATCTGAATGCATTCGGCTATCAACAGCGCGTCTATCAGGGAATGCTTGCCGAAGCCTCCAAGCAGAATCCGTCCATCGTTTTCAACCAGCAGTTCGCGGGCTCGGCGGCGGTGGTGGTCAATAGCTACCGTGTCGATGGCGCGTTCACCAAGGTAGGTTTTGCCGCTTTCCAAAAAGAACTGCAGGATCCGGACAAGTATTCGAGAGGCGAAGAATGGGTGCTCGGGCCGGCGTCCAATATCCCGCCGAATAAAGCGGAGCTCGTTCAGGAGCTGCAAAAGCTCTATCAGGACGGCTTCGTCAATGCCTGGCGCAGTTACATCAAAGCGACTTCCGTCGTCCCGTATCACAGCGTCCAGGATGCGGCAAATAAGCTCGGGCGCCTTACCGGCAACAGCTCGCCGCTGCTTCTCGTGCTTTGCGTGGCGTCGCAAAACACGGCGGTTCCCGATAAGAACATCGCGTCCCTTTTCCAGCCTCCGCAGATTGTCACGCCGCCGCAGGGCTGTCTGGAGAGGCCGTCGTCGGCCGCGAATGCGCCTTACATGGACGCTTTAACGAAGCTGCAGACCTCCATCAGCCAGGTCGCCGCGAACCCAAGTAACGATGCGGCCAAGATGCAGACGATCGCCGACGCCTCACAGGCCACGGGTATCGCGCGAGACCTGGATCGCAACTTCCCCCGGGATGGACAAAACGTGGATGAGAACACGTTCCGGATTCTGCTCGCGCCGATCGCCGGCATCCCGGCGCTCGTCGGCGGACTCGACCGAAATGTTGTAAACGGGCAAGGCAAGGCGCTTTGCGCGCAGGTGCACTCTCTTCTGATCAAGTACCCGTTCAATCCCCGCTCGCCGCTGGACGCAACGCTCCCGGAGATCGCTTCGATATTCAAGCAACCGGACGGGGCCTTGTGGGCAACCTACAACCAAAACTTCCAAAAGCTCATGATTCGCCAGGGTAGCCAGTTTGTCCGCGTATCCGGGCAGAACATGACAGTCACCAGTGCTTTCCTGGATTGGTTCAGCCGCGCGGCTGTAGTATCGGACGCTCTGTTCAAAAGCGGCGCGCAAAGCCCCAGCTTCACGTTCGCCATCAAACCGGCCGCTTCGGACGACATCGAGGGCGTCTCGCTGGAAATTGACGGCCAGTCGGCAAAGTACCCGAAGGGCGGCGGCGCCTTCCAGCAGTTCACTTGGCCGGGGAACGTGCAGGAGGTCAAGCTGCAGGTTCAGTTCGTCAAGGGAACCTCGTTTAATTTTCCGACAGGCCAGCCCGGGCTCTGGTCGCTCTTCCGCTGGCTGGATTCAACGGAACACTGGCAACAGCAGGGGACCACTTACACATTCGAATCCACGGTGCGCACCAACGCAGGCCCCGTGACCATCCCGTCGAATGGGCATCCGGCCACTGTGAAATTCATTCTCGATCCGATGGGTTCTCCCGTTCGACCCGGCTTTTTCAGCGGCTTAAGCGCCTGCCCATCCGTGGCCGTCCAATGAGTACCTTCCGCATACAACCGCTCGGGAACTGAAGCGGATGAGGCATCGCACAGAGGAGGCGATAAAGCATTGAAACGCGCGAGGCGCTATAAGCGTTCACTTGAGACCAGGTAAGCCGGATTCGGCCTGCCTTCATTTGTCCAAATCGCCACTTAAGCGCCGCGACACACGGAATCTGGAAACTTAAAAACGGCGTCGTGATGAGATTGAGAGGAGGTATTTCCGGATGCAGGACGCGAAACAAGAAGCTGTCACCGCGACAATACGACGGATAAACCGCGTTTGGCTGGAAGGCCAAATAGAAGATCTCGGCCCGATGGTACACCCGGCGGTTGTGATGGTGTTTCCGGGCTTCACAGGGCGGATGCAGGGACGACAGGAGTTTCTCGCTGGCTTTCAAGACTTTTGTGAGAACGCCAAAGTGCAGGAGTTTCGCGATCATGATCATCAAAGTGATATTGCCGGTGATACGGCTGTAGCGACCTTCCAGTATGAAATGGTCTACGAGCGCTCGGGTGAGCGATATCGTTCAACCGGTCGAGATTTATGGGTATTTCAGAGCCAAGGTGACGCTTGGATTGCCGTCTGGCGGACAATGCTCGAAGTGAAGGAAACGGCCGCGTAAACCCCGTAGCCCCCCATCAGCAGCTCTAACGGAACCTAGCGCTGATCGCGCAAAACACGCAAGCGGCCTCGCTGCTAAGGCCTGTAGTTCATGCGTGTACGGGTGCGCCGACATAAGACCACCACCTAAGTGTAGCGGCGGAAGCTGCCGGGGCGCATTCTGAAATTTCGAGAGTGAGCCGCGACCATGAGGAGGCGGTTCCTGAAAGAGGGCGGCATGGCATGGCCCCGCCGCTAGCGCCAGGCGGTGAACGTGTGTATCGTAAAACTCAGGAACATTTGAAGGCCGCACGGGATGATGACGTCGACAAAAACGCTGCCCGATGATGAGCAGGCACTGACTTACTGCCGATGGGCAGACCCACAGTCGCGGTATGTCATTGAACTGGAGACAGGGCTCGCGGATCGCCTTCTCGCTGACATTTCGAACCGGCAATCGGAGCTTGAAGAATTCGGCGGTCTGCTCATCGGCGAATACGTTAAGGCGGCCAAGCCCACGCTGCGAATTGACGATATCGTCTGGATCATTCATCAGACTTCCGGCAATCCGCGCTTCGAGTTGACGCCGGACGAGCGGATCCAGCTTTCCTCAACCCGCCGCAAGTTGATCACGCCCACCCGAACTGTGCTGGGTTTCTTTCGAACGGATGCCCGCGGCGGTCCGTTCCTCCTTTCGGCGGCGGATCTCGAACTGCTTGAACGCGAATTTCGCCGCGCAATGCACGTCGTGCTCCTCATACGAGCCAATCACCCTCCGATGGCTGCGTTCTTCATGCAAGACGAGCACCGCCGTATGCAGGCTAATCCAGCCTGCGCGGAATTCCGATTCGACTCACGAGAGTTGGCGCGCTTTGCGATGCCGGCGCAAGCTATTCATAGCGTTGCGGCGCCGCACCCCGCGGGAAACTGGGTGACGTCTGCTCCACAGCGCCAAACTCCCCAAGCGAGAAGTGCACGAATCACAACACCTGCCTTGATCTGGCGCGATCTTGTCGCATACCGGGCCATCCTGCTGCCGTTGGTCCTTTCCTCGATCGCGATCTGTCTCCTGTTCACGCTGTGGGCGCCGGTCACGGCCTCGGTGCTCGTTCGGAACTCCCAGCTTCGGCTTTCGGCTATTGACAACGCCGGAATGGTCGAGATTCACTGGAACACCCGGCTCTCGGGTTCCGAGCGACTAAAATCGGCAACTCTCGTTGTCGAGGATGGAGACCTCAGCCGTGAAGTTCGCCTTTCTCCGGCAGAGCTGAGATCGGGGGCTGCTGCCTATGCACCCATGGGTAGCCACGTCCGGTTCACATTGGTGCTGAGCTTTCCTGATTCCTTGACAGTCACTCAATCGACCGATTGGGTAGAAAAACCATCGCCGGTGCCGCACACAGCTACTGCTTTAGATAAAGCTTGAACTCCCCGCCCTTGCCGTCGAGCACGACCGTTGTTCCCGGCGGAATGCGGCCCTTGGCGACCAGAGCGGCAACCGGCTGCATGAAACTGCGTTGCACCGTGCGTTTCAACTCGCGGGCTCCAAATTCAACGCTTGTGCCCCGGTCGAGCAACAGATTCCGCCCCGACGGCGTATACGAAATCCGGAACGATTGCGAGCCGAGGCGCTGAAAAACTAAGCGGGCGAACGTTTGCATGATTTGATCGAGAATTTCGGAACAGGCCTGCCGCGTGAGCGTGCCGTATGTAATCACGAAATCGATGCGATTCACGAACTCCGGAGAGAATTTCTGCCGCACCGCCGCCATGCCTATGCTTTTTAGCTTCGCCGGTTCCGCTTCAGCTTCCCGCGGGACCATCGATTCAAAGCCAAAATCGGGTTTCATCGCGCGCTGGATCGATTTCCCTCCCAAATTGCTGGTGAGAAAAATCATTGTCCTTTCGAAATTGACCGTGGAATTATCGCCGAGCCGCAGCGCCGCTTTATCCATAATTCCCAAAAGCATTCGAGTCATCGATGGCGCCGCCTTCTCGATCTCGTCGAAGAGAAGTATCGAGATATCGCTGCTCTCGCTGGCGGCCGCGTTCAACTTGGCTTGCGTCAGCATCGGTTGAGTCTCTCTGTGCCCCAGATATCCAGGAGGAGCGCCCACAAGTTTCGCCACCTCATGTTCCATCTGAAACTCCCCGCAATCCACCCTGAGCAGATTCTTGCTCGACCCGTGGAGAACTTCGGCAAGCGCCTCCACTGTTCGGGTTTTCCCCGTGCCGGTGGGCCCCAGAAGCAAAAAAACCGCAATCGGACGCGCCTCCGGCGATAAGCCGGCCTGGTGCATTTGAACGTACGGAACGATTGTTTCAATCGCATCGGTCTGCCCGACCAGAAGCTGGCTGAGCCGCGCAGTCAGTTCGTCCGGTTCCCGCGGGAGCCCCTCTCGCCGGGACCGTAGCGTGTTCGATCGCATTCGGTAATCGAATCCTCCGACTGGAGTGTAGCGAGCCGAGCGTATCTTGACGCACAGTCCCGAGCGCCTCGCCGGATGGCCGATAGGCTAATTTATTGAAATGAAGTGAGTTGCGTCAGTGCTAACGGCACACACAATTCTGCGTAATTCTTGTGAACGGAATTAGGCGGAAGCGCGGCTCAGCGGCTTAACAGGCTAAATTCTCTCGGGTGATTTCCTTTTCCTGTATCCGGCCCAGCATCGCTAGTTCGATTTTCTCGGCATCGAAGAACTCTTGCGCGATTTGCTGAACCTCATCCCGGGTAACTGCTTCAATCGACTCCAGCATCTCATCGAAGCTGAGGAAACGTGGGAAATAGAGTTCCTGGCGAGCGAGGTTCGACATGCGGCTCGATGTCGACTCCAGGCTCAGCATCAAAGAACCCTTCAAATGGTCCTTGGCCCGCCGCAGTTCTTCATCGGCGATCAGATGGTTCTTGAGATCGACAATTTCCTCCATAATCGAGGTAACCACCTGGCGGGCTGAATCGATGCCGGTGCCCGCGTAAATGCTGAGGCAGCCTGTGTCGCTGAATAGATTGAGCTCTGAGTAGACAGCGTAGACGAGGCCAAGTCGTTCACGTATGTTCTGAAACAGCCGCGAACTCATACCGCCGCCCAGAACGGTGTTGAGAATATAGAGCGGGAAGCGACGCTCATGCGCCAGGGGATAAGCCGGCACTCCCAGTGAGATATGGACCTGTTCCAATGAATCCTTGTTCTTCAGTACGATCGGTGCGTATGAAACAGGAACCTCGCTGACAGGTAGTATCCCGCGCTCCCGCAGGTCTTCGAAACGGTCACGCACCAGCGCAACCAATCGCTCGTGACTCAAACTGCCAGCAGCCGTAATCAGAATGTTCTTTGGCGAGTAGTTGCGGTCGTAAAAATCGTGGAGCATCTCGGGCGTGTACCGCTTCACCGTGTCTCGCGTGCCCAAAATTGGTTTGCCGAGGCCATGCCCCTTCCAGAAGTTGCTGACGAACATCTCATGCAACACGAACTCCGGTTGGTCTGCCTCGCTCTTGATTTCCTCGAGAATGACGCCCTTTTCCTTTTCGATGTCGTCCTCTCGAAACAATGGGTTTAGCACCATGTCTGAAAGCACGTCGAGGGCAATGGGGAGATGTTCATCGAGAACTTTAGTATTAAAACTCACCAACTCTTTGCTCGTGAATGCATCTAAACCACCGCCGATCGAATCAACTGCGCGTGCGATGTCTTCCGCGCTCCGGTTTTCCGTACCCTTGAACACCATGTGCTCGATGAAATGGGAGAGTCCGTTTTCAGCGCCTCGCTCGACGCGGGAACCCGTGCCAATCCAAATACCCAGCGAAACCGAACGGACAGAGGGCATGGTTTCGGTAACGATGCGCAATCCGTTGGCGAGCTTCGCGGTTTGGATATCGCGCGGCAGGGATATCCGGTCGATCGCTGCCGTCTCCACAGCAGAAGCGACCCCTGGCCATCTCCTCTTGACAGAGCTGTGTTGGTTATTGACGTTCATGACTCCAGGAACCCTCTCTTCTAGTCTAACGCGCTACACTAAATCCAGATAATGCAAGCACTTAAGGGTCAGAATGACACATCTCCCTTGATTGGAATGGAGCTTTCGGATCTGCGAGACGCACTGGGCCCGGAGCAACCTTCGTTCCGAGCCCGACAAGTATTTGACGCGCTCTATCGGCAACAAGTGGCGGATTTATCTCAGATTTCAACTCTGCCGCAAGTCCTTCGTCAGCAACTACTTACGAGCTTCCAAACTGGTTTGCCCGTTATTGAGAAACTATATCGCTCAATCGATGGCACGCAGCGTTATCTGCTACGCCTGGCAGATAACAGAACGGTCGAGAGCGTGCTCATGCCGGAAGAGGGGCGGGACACCATCTGCATTTCCAGCCAGGTCGGCTGCCCCGTCGATTGCAAGTTTTGCCTTACCGCGTTAATGGGTCTCGAGCGGAATTTGACGGCTGGGGAGATCGTGGGCCAAGTGCTCATGGTTGCGCGAGAGAATGCATTGAAAGCAGCCGAGAACCGGCTGAACGTGGTAATGATGGGGATGGGAGAGCCTCTCCTGAACCTTGAAAACGTGCTAAAGGCGACGCGCCTTCTGACCGAAAAGGCGGGGATGGCGCTCTCGCCGCGACGCATTACCATTTCGACCGCGGGGATTGTTCCCAAGATGCAAGAGCTCGGCAGAGCGCCGGTTCGCCCCAAGCTTGCCGTTTCGCTGAATGCTTCAACGGAAGAGCAGCGCCGCGAGTTGATGCCGATCACGCGGAAATTCCACCTGAAAGAGCTGATGGCGGCCTGCCGGGAATACCCGCTGCGGCCTTGGGAGAAGCTGACGTTTGAATACGTTCTTCTGAAAGACGTCAACGATTCGGAAGCCGACGCGCGGCGGGTTGTGAAGCTACTGGCGCATCTGAATGCGAAAGTGAATTTGATCGCCTTGAACCCCGGGCCAGGTATCCCGTTCGGCTCGCCGTCTCCGGAACGCGTCCACGCCTTCCAGGAAATTGTCCGCCGGGCCATGCCCTGCTTCCTGCGCAGACCGCGCGGCAGGGACATTTTCGCCGCCTGCGGCCAATTGAAACGCGTGAATCAGGACCTTGTCAGCCTGTAGATCCACAGACATTTCATGGGGACGCACCCGCTCCCTTTGCGAGATGCTATGGGGACGGACCCTCGATTGCAGTAAAAGCCGATTTCAAGCAGAAATCTCCAAATTTTGAATTTGCGGAAGGTTCCGATTCCCTCGGTTGCGCCATCGGCCAAACGTACGCTGGTCGAATCGCAAAATTACGAGCATCAAGCGCCGCCGATTCCGCTTTGGATCGCGGAACTGGGCACATCCCTGCGACCCACCAGCAGAATGGCGGTTCTGAAACCTCCAGGTTGAGGGTTATTAGACTACTATGCCGTTGCAGATGATTCTGGTGCTACACGCGGGCGGCCGCGCGGCGATTTCGCAAGCTTGCGTTTGAGCCCCTCTTCCAGACTTCGAATCCACTCTAGACTTCCACAAGGGCGCGAGCCAGGAAGAGCCGCAAGCAACTCGCTATCTTTTTCCGCATCCGTACGTTCAAGGAATTCGCGCCAGTCAGCGACCGTGAAGCTCCGCCGGCCCACTTGAGGGGCCAATGAGATCAACGGATCTTCCACTCCCGTCAGGTGTGCTCTTGCCGAAGAAAATTCCCATTCTTCCAGCTTCTCCACTAATCCGGCGCGCCGCGGATTGACCTCGACGTAGCGGAGCGCCGTCCCGTAATGCTCTTCCTCGAGAGGCGAAGAATGGAATCGATTTTGGAACAAGTGCCCGGAACGCCCGGTAATGCGATTGAATACCACCGCCCACCATGTGTGGACCCGCCGGAATAAGCGGCTAAGACCTTGCAGCGTCGCGGGAGTTAACAACCAGTGAACGTGATTTTTCATCAGGCAGTAGCCATGCACCTGCACGTTCTCCTCAGCCGCAATCTCGGCGAAGTGTTTCAGATACTTGCGTTTGTCAAAGCCATGCCGAAAGAGTTTGGTGCGGTTCACGCCGCGCGCGACTATGTGATGCGCGACACCCTCCAGAACGATCCGAGCTGTTCGGGCCATAAAGTCAATTTCGCCATCCATTGCTTCGTCGATGGCTCTCCTCTAATGAGAGTGGGAAATTGGCCAACTTTCTCGCGCTGTAGACTTCAGGCGCACGCAGGGTCCGTCCCCACGATCCGCGCGGGAGTCGGGGACGGACCCTGCACCATTAGGCCGGCCGCCAGAATGGTTCGCCGGCTTTTATGAACTCGATCGGCACTTCGGGGATGAACGTCTTCAACCACGTCGCACAGTACTGCATACCCGCTTCTTCCGAAGCTTCATGCCCGAGCAGAATCAGCCCCTTCCGCCGCCCTTCGGCTGCCGCGTCGCGGGCATATTCAACGGTTTCCCACTCTC
>JAICLJ010000234.1 GCA_025927575.1 Bryobacteraceae bacterium
ATTGCCTGCATGCAAACCGTTCATTTTTTGGGGATTCCCGAAGGAGATCAGGCTTTGGCGCAACTGGCGCTCTATCTGGCGCTTGCTCCGAAATCCGACGCAGCCTATCAAGCGCTGAACCGGGCCAATGCGGCGATTGATTCGACTCGGACGGAACCCGTTCCCCTGCACCTCCGAAACGCGCCTACTGCCCTGATGAAGGACTTTGGATACAGCGCTGGCTATCAACATGCACATAAAAACGCCGGTGGCGTGACTGCGATGGACTGTCTGCCCGACTCGCTCTCCCAATTTGTTTTCTACGAACCGGTGGAGCGGGGCTTCGAAAGGCGCCTGTCCGAACGGCTGCGCTGGTTGAAAAATCGAAAAGAGGAATTAAAATCGGGAGAATCTAAAGCGAATTCGGACGAAGACCCGACGAACAATTTAAGTTAATGCCCAGATTTTGTGTAAGCTATACAGTAGAGAAGGAGATTGTGTCGGAAACTCCGCGTAACGACAACATCGAAAGGCGCCGGTCGAGTCGTTTCCCGATCGAGCGAGAGATACGTTACAAAACGTTGAGCCAACGTACAGAGATGCTTCAAGGCGTGGGGAAGACCTTGAACATCAGCAGTTCTGGTGTGCTTTTCACGGCAAATCACGATTTACCTGTCGGCACACGCCTGGAGGTATCGATCAGCTGGCCTGCACAGCTTAATGAAAAATGCCTTTTGAATCTCGTGGCGCGGGGACGTATCACGCGTGGAGATTCGGGCAGTTTAGCGCTGCAGATCCAGCAGTACGAATTTCGCACTCAGAGTATCGCCGCCGCGCAAAATAATAACAATAATAAGGAACGGCATGGCCCACCACCAGCCCCGCCCCCGATGCATTAGCTGCAACCGGCGCGGATAGTCCAGAGTTCCTCTATTCGGCGATTCCGTCCAAAGCCGGCGCCGCGATTGTTGCCCGAAGATCAATCGTTATATCTGCCTTCACACGGCGCATTTCGATGCCTCATAGGGTGAATGCTTGCATTTTGGGGTCGAGTTCGCTTAAATGGTTCGTCAACACGCCACGGCGAAGGCGGATTTACCCACCGATGGAAACAATGCTCACCAAAGCGCCCCGTCTGCTGACGGAGGAACGGCGACGCGAAATCGCGGGAATTCTGGAACTGCAGGGCCGAATCACGGTCGACGAAGTTCGGCGGCGGTTTGGAATATCGGCGGTGACGGCGCGCGGCGATCTGGATGCGCTTTCCGTCAACGGATTGCTGATTCGCGCCCATGGCGGCGGCATCCGCCCATTGGATGCGAGCCCGGATTATCCGCTTAAGGCGCGCGAGAGCATCCGCCCGGAGGAAAAAGCCCGGATCGCCAAAGCCGCAGTGGAATTAATCCGCCCGGGCCAGACTGTGATTCTGTGCAGCGGCTCCACCTCGCTCGAACTGGCGAACCAGATACGACGTTCTACGCTCGACAATCTGGTTGTCATTACGCACGCGCTGAACGTGGCTACCCGGCTCGCGGAGTCACCCAACCTTTCCCTGCTGATGATCGGCGGAATCCTGCGCCAGGTCTCAAATGCGTTTGTCGGCCCGCAGGCGGAGCACATGATGGCCTCGATGCATGCCGATCACCTGTTTCTCAGCACAGTCGGCCTGGATGCCGAGATCGGCCCGACGACCATCGACATTCTCGAAGCACAATTGAATTCGAAGATGGTGAATGCCGCACGGCAGGTCACCGTCATTGCAGATTCCAGCAAATTCGGCCAACGCACCTTGGCGGTCAGCGCGCGTCTCGAGCAGATCCATCGCGTCATAACGGACATCAATGCGCCATTTCACGTGGTGGAGCGATTGCGGGAGTACGGCATCGAAGTCGTTATGGTGTAATTGCTGCCGCGTGGGCGGATGATGGCCGGTGGATCGGCTGCACAGTACCACGGATACTGTCCTTCCGCAGTTCGTGGTATACGATGCCTGATACGCGCGCGAGGACCGCAAATACCGAAACCCTCGTTGCGTCATCAATAAATACGAATTCGAAACGTGATCGAAAGGCGCGCCTCACAGATCGCAGCCCGTGGTTCTGGCTGCTTCTTGCAGCGGCGCTGCTAGTCGTTGCCGACGGCAGAAATACCGTAGCCGTTGCCGCGTGGCTGGCTCCAGTTTGCCTGATGCGCTTTATGCGAATGCAGACGCTGGGTTACGCCGTATCCGGAGCCTTTGCCGTTCGCTTAATAACCTTTATGATCGCCGAGCGCGGAATGATTCCCATTCCAGGAATCTTCTACTACCTTTTCGTCATGCTCGTGACGGCCATTGCTCTTCTCCCATACCTGACCGACCGGTGGCTGGTCAGACGGCTCCATCCGGTCATCGGCACGCTGGTCTTCCCCGCTGCGACGGTCGCACTTCAATTTCTGATGGGGTTTGGTCTCCATGGCACTTGGGGCTCCGTCGCATATACGCAGGCAGGCGACCTGCCTCTCTTGCAATTACTCGCCGTTACTGGGTTGGGTGGCGTTACCTTCGTGATGATGTGGTTTGCGCCGGTAGCCAACTTACTTCTCGAAAAAGGAATGAGCGATAAGCCGGGTCAGCGCGCTTTGGGGGTCTTTGCCGCCTTCTGCATTTCCGTTTTTTTTCTCGGCGGTTTGCGTCTCGCCCTCTTTCCGGTACTCTCGCCGGTCGTGCGCGTTGCTGCCCTCTCCCCACCCGCGGATGGCCCGGCGATCAGCGCGACCCTGCTTGATCGCGTCATTCACCGCAAGGGAAATTCCTTAGAACTCGACCAATTCATCTCCGCGGCCCGCGCGGGTCAGAACGCTCTGCTAGCAGGGACCGAACGCGAGGCGCGTGCCGGCGCCAGGATTGTGTTTTGGTCTGAAGGCGCCGCCAGCATCCTTCATCAGGATGAACCGGCGCTGGTTGCACGGGGCAGCGCCTTGGCATCTCAATACAAGATCTACCTGGGCATGACGCTCTCCAGTTGGAGTCCAGGAGCGCAGCGGCCTTTACAGAACAAGATTATTCTCATCGAGCCCACCGGCCAGATCGCTTGGCAATACCTGAAGGCGCACCCCACTCCGGGCCCGGAGATGTCCATGGCCGCTCCTCACGACGGCAAATTGCGCCAGATTGTGTCTCCTTACGGCCGCCTAAGCGCCGCCATTTGTTACGACATGGATTTCCCACGCTTACTTGCCCAAGCAGGAGCGTTTGGCGCCGATCTCGTCCTTAGCCCCGCTCATGACTGGCGGGCTATCGATCCGCGCCATACGGAAATGGCCAGCTTCCGGGCTATTGAAGAGGGTTTTAACCTCGTCCGCCAATCAGAAGGAGGCTTGTCCGCTGCCTACGACTACGAGGGCCACACGTTGGCGACGGCCGACAACGCTTTCCGCGATGTCGCGCTAACCGCACAAGTTCCGATCCGGGGGACCCGCACGCCCTACTCTGTGGCCGGCGATTGGTTTTCGTGGCTGTGCGTGCTATGCATCCCGTACTTTTTCTTTCTTGCTCGGAGATCGCGACGTACGGACGCCATCATAGAGCCAGTAACAGCGGTTTCATAGGCTGCTTTTTACTGGTTGACGCCTATGGAAACGCCCGAATTTGTTCTATTTAGACTTGGTCCGCTGCCTGGGCCAGAACGCCGGCATTTCTGGCAGGGCAGATCATACTTCTGCCCGTACAATAAAAGGCTTGAGGTCCCGGCGCGAGTTCATTCAATCCATCAGCCGCACGGCGGCCGTCTTCACCTTCGATCAGTTAATCCGTGCAGCTCCCACGCCCCTGCCGGTGCAATTCGTTAACGTTGCCCGCGAGGCCGGCCTCAATAAAAAAACCATCTTCGGAGGGGCGCAGCGCAACACTTATCTATTGGAAACAACCGGGTGCGGAGCCGCATTCTTCGATTTCGACAACGACGGATGGCTCGACATATTCCTGGTAAACGGAACGCGCTTTGAAGCGCATTATGCGCCGGGCGAAGCCCCTGTCAGCCGCCTGTATAAGAACAATCGGGACGGCACGTTCACCGATATCACGGTCAAGGCGGGTGTCGGCCGCACAGGGTGGGGACAAGGCTGCTGCATCGGCGATTACGACAACGACGGTTGGGACGATTTGTTTGTCACCTATTGGGGCGACTGCTCGCTCTATCGCAATAAGGGCGACGGCACATTCGCCGATGTTGCGGAAAAGGCCGGAGTGACAACGCGCATGCCGGGCCTGAAGCGGTGGAACACCGGCTGCGCCTTTGTCGACTACGACCGCGACGGCAACCTCGACCTGTTCGTCGCCAATTACATCGATTTCGATCCGAAGACGGCGCCGCTGCCCGAATCGGGCCCCTGCTTATACAAGGGGCTCGTGGTCGCGTGCGGTCCGCCCGGATTGAAAGGCGCCAGGAACATCCTGTTCCACAACAACGGTGAGGGCGCCTTCACGGATGTTTCCGAGAAATCGGGCATCCTCAAAACCGATGGAACTTATGGACTCGGCGTTCTGGTTTGCGATTTCGATAACGACGGCTGGCCTGACATTTATGTCGCGGACGACTCCACTTCATCGATCCTTTACAAGAACAATCACGACGGCACGTTTACGGATATCGGCATTGAATCCGGGGTTGCCTATAGTGCCGACGGCAAATCCCAGGCGGGCATGGGCGTGGACGCGGCCGACTACGATTGCGACGGGCTCTTTGATGTAGTGAAGACAAACTTCGCCGGCGACACATCGAGCCTCTACCGCAACATGGGCAACATGATCTTCGACGACCAGACGTTTCGGGCCGGTCTGGGGCGGAACACCCGCTTTCTCGGCTGGGGAGCCGGTTTTCTCGACTACGACAATGACGGCTGGGCGGACATCCTGGTGTGCAACGGACATGTGTATCCGGAGGTGCGCGAATCGGCGTTGGAATCGGGATACCGCGAGCGGAAAGTCGTGTATCACAACCTCGGCAACCGTACATTCGAAGATGTGTCGCTCCGGATGGGCCCCGGCATTACGGAACTGGCTCCCGCGCGCGGCTGCGCATTCGGCGATTTCGATAACGACGGCGATGTCGATGTGCTGGTTAACTGCATCAACGACGTTCCGCAGCTTCTTCGTTGTGACAGCACGCTGAAACACAACTGGATCAAGATCAAGCTGATTGGAGTGAAGTCGAACCGGAGCGCAATCGGCGCGCGCGTGTATTGCCGGACAGCCGGCCACAACCAGATGCAGGAAGTGCGTAGCGGCGGCAGCTACATTTCACAAAGCGATCTGCGCCTGCATTTCGGTTTAGGCAGCGCAAAGCAGTGCTCGCTCGAAATTCACTGGCCGAGCGGCCAGGTGGACAAGGCCGCGGACCCCCCGGTGAATAAGATCGTCACTATTGTCGAGGGGAAGGGCGTGAAGGGCGTAGCGTGACGAAAGAAACAGCTCTGTTCAAAATCGAGAGCGCTGCGTCCGGGAGTTTCCGGCATCTAAGATGGCCGCCCGATTCGAATCATCAGCTCCTTGAATCGAGCATCACTGCGGAAACCATCGAACCGAGGATCTACTCCCAGGAAGGCAGCCCGCGGCGAACGCTCCTCGACCGCTCGTGCGAGCAACGTGAATGTCTGATCTGTATCGCCGATCCCTAGTGCTGCGAGTGCGAGGTCATACGAGGACACATATCTCTGTTTGGATAACTTCCTGAGCTCTTCGAATAGCTTCTCCGCTTGGCCTCGCCTGCCGGCAACTCCGTAGGCGTGCGCTAAGGACGCCATATAAACCGGGCTGCCGCCGGATAGACTCACTGCTTTTTCGAGTTCCGCGATGGCCTCCTGGTACATGTGCTTCTGCTCGAGCGCGTGTCCGAGCACCAGATGCACCGGAACAAAGCCCGGGTCCATCTCCACGGCATTTCTGTACTGCTCGATCGCCTCGTCGTACTGGCGGGCAAAAAAGTACCGTGAGCCCACCCAGGTGTTGATGATATTCGATAGCGGATCGAGTTCCCGGGCGCGTTCCGATTCTGCGATGGCTTCCTTATGGCGGCCTGCCAGCGACAGGAATTCGGCGTACCAGTGGCGCCCGTTTGCGTAGTTCGGATTCAACTCAATTGCGCGCCGGAATTCACGCTCAGCCTTGGCCCAGTCGCGATCGTAGTAGAGGGTCACGAACGCCAGCGACGTATGTGCCTCTGCGAGCGAGTCATCCAGGGCCAGCGCCTTTGTCACCGCGGCCTTCGCATACGGAAAAGTCTCTGACGGCGGCATGTATGCGTACCATCCGAGCGGCAACCAGCAATCCGCAAGACCGTCATAGGCCAGCGCGTAATTCGGGTCCTTTTCAATCGCCTGCTGGAAATAGCCAATCGCTCTCTTCAGGTCCACTGCGGTCCTTTTGTTCCAGAAAAACCTCCCCCTGGAATAGGCCAAGTAGGCATCCGGATCGGGAGCGTGCCGACGGGCCAGACGCGCGCGATCAGGCGAGCTCAAAGTTGCCCGGATTTCGTCAGCTATTTTCTGGGCCACTTCAGCCTGCAGCGCAAAAATGTCCTTTAGATCGCGCTCATACGTGCCGCCCCACACGCGTGTGTCGCTTGCGGTCTGAATTAGTTCGACGTTGATGCGCACCCGCTTTCCGGAGCGCAAGACCGAGCCGTCAACAAC
>JAICLJ010000162.1 GCA_025927575.1 Bryobacteraceae bacterium
CTCTGGATAAGGACATTTACGATCTTTCTTCCGAAGAGCTGAAGAAGGTGCCGTCCATGCCGGCTTCACTCGATGAGGCGCTCACCTGTCTTGAAGAGGACCACGCATTCATGCTTAAGGGCGATGTATTCAGCGAGGAACTCATCGAGACTTTCGTTTCGTACAAGCGGAAAGCCGAGGCGGATGCGGTCCGTCTGCGTCCCCATCCTTACGAGTTCGCGTTGTACTACGACATTTAGTCTTCCGTTGATGCTCAATAACAGCGGGGCCGGGAAACCTGCCCCGTTGTTATTTTGTATTGAATGAATTGTCGCAGAACGAAGCGATGAGAAACTATTGAAGGTAAACGGGCGCGGCATGCCACGTTCGAGCGCGTGCGACAGAAGGGGCGATACAGAGAAGCCGGCGCCTGGGGTCCCTACCGCGACCAGCCCTACAAGAACCCATCAATCCTGTAACTGCAAGTCCCTGGCGTGCGTGGATCTCGGAGCTGCGCCGGCAATCTGGTCGACGTCGCGCACGGCGCCGCGCGAGGCGCTGGTGGTCATAGCGGCATAGGCGCGAAGGGCGGGCGAGACCACGCGATCACGCTCCGCCGGTTTCCACGCTTTTGATCCGCGAGCTTCCATCTCTTCGCGCCGCGCGGCCAGTTCGCTATCGCTCACCGCCACGTGGATTGTTCGGCCTGGAATGTCGATATCGATCCGATCTCCCGCTTTGACGAGCGCAATGGTTCCTCCTTCAGCCGCTTCCGGCGAAATGTGGCCAATGGAGAGACCCGACGTGCCGCCCGAAAACCGGCCATCTGTAATCAAGGCGCACGCTTTCCCAAGTCCACGCGATTTCAGATAACTGGTCGGATAGAGCATCTCCTGCATTCCCGGGCCGCCCTTCGGACCTTCGTAGCGGATCAGCACCACGTCCCCTTCGGCTACTTTGCCGTTGAGAATGCCATCGACAGCCGCTTCCTGGCTCTCGAAGATCACGGCCGGCCCTGAGAAAACCAGCGACTTCGCATCGACCCCGGCCGTCTTTACGATGCAGCCTTCTTCGGCGATATTGCCAAACAGCACCGCCAAACCACCGTCCTGGCTGAAGGCGTGCTCCTTATCTCGGACGACACCCTTCACCCGATCCAGATCGAGCGATTCGTACCGTCGGTGCTGGCAGAACGCTTGCGTGGTGCGAACACCGCCAGCCGCCGCCTGGTAGAACGTCTTCACGGCGTCGTCCTGCGTGCGCCGCACATCCCATTTCTCAAGCGCGTCGGCGAGCGTTCGCGAATGGGTCATCGAGATGTCGCGGTTCAGCAACCCGGCCCGGTCGAGTTCGCCAAGAATCGCCATAACGCCGCCGGCGCGGTGCACGTCTTCGAGATGTACGTTCGCGGCCGATGGCGCCACCTTGCAGAGATTCGGAACGCGGCGGGAGAGGCGGTCGATGTGCTCCATCTTGAAATCGATCTCGCCTTCGTGCGCCGCCGCGAGCAGGTGCAGAACCGTGTTCGTTGAGCCGCCCATCGCGATATCGAGCGTCATCGCGTTTTCAAACGCCGCGCGCGTAGCGATGTTGCGAGGCAAAGCGCTCTCATCGTCCTGTTCGTAATAACGTTTTGCCAGTTCCACAATGCGCCTGCCCGCGTTGAGGAAGAGTTCTTTGCGGTCGGTGTGTGTGGCGACAACCGTCCCATTTCCAGGCAGCGCGAGTCCCAGCGCTTCGGTCAGGCAATTCATCGAGTTGGCCGTAAACATACCGGAGCACGATCCGCAGGTAGGGCAGGCGGATTGTTCGATCTCCAGCGACTCTTCGTCGCTCACCTTATCGTCGGCGCCGGCCACCATCGCCGTGATGAGGTCGACGGATTGCACAACGCCATTGTGAGTCACTTTGCCGGCCTCCATCGGGCCGCCGGAGACGAAGATCGCCGGGATGTTCAGCCGGAGAGCGGCCATCAGCATGCCCGGCGTGATCTTGTCGCAATTCGAGATGCACACCAAGGCGTCCGCGCAATGGGCGTTCACCATGTACTCCACGGAATCCGCGATCAGATCGCGCGACGGCAGGCTGTAGAGCATGCCACCGTGACCCATGGCAATGCCGTCGTCGACCGCAATAGTATTAAATTCCTTCGCGACGCCGCCCGCTTTTTCGATCTCGCGGGCGACGAGCTGCCCCATGTCCTTCAGGTGAACGTGTCCCGGCACAAACTGAGTGAAAGAGTTGGCGATCGCGATAATCGGCTTGCCGAAATCGGCATCGGTCATGCCGGTGGCGCGCCAGAGTCCGCGGGCTCCAGCCATATTTCTTCCATGGGTTGTCGTGCGGGAACGGTAAACAGGCATTTTTAATAGACCTCGAAGGCGAGCGAGCTGTGCGTCTTATCCGATCCGCCAGCCAGGCGTTTTCGGCAGAACTATCAGCAATCTTGTGACGAGCTTCTATTATCGCTCCTGGGGCATGTCGCCTCGACGGCCGCGATCCCGGCCGCGCGGAACGCTACACTGAAATTTCAAACCTGAATGAAGAGGCGCGATTGAGTCCCGTACCTGTGCACTTTCCTGAGACAGCCTTGGCAGCGCTTTCGAGACATACGTACCCGGTTGCCCAGCGATCCCAATCCAGCTTCGCCGCATGAACCGCCTTCTGCATCCCATCGAGCGCCGATACGAGCGCTGGCTGGAGAATTGGGAAAATTCACTCTGCTTTCGCGACACCAATCGTATTGTCCGGCCGTTTGACTACGGCCTGGAATGGGCAAAAAACTGGCCATGCGCGGAGGGGCTGCTGCTTGACGAATCGAAGCCGGTCGAAACCATCCGGGAACTGAACCGGCGGGTGATTCGGGACAGTGGGCAGTTCTTTGCGTATACGCCGCCTGTCGACTTCAGCTTAGCGATGCATTCCAGCAGTCCGAGGGCGCGGCATGCCGCGCCACTGCGCAAAGCATCGCTTGGCCGGAACGGGAATGGCCGGAGCCTTATTCGAGCGGGCAATTGGCTGACGTTTACTTCGCCCGTCGTAACGCCGTTCCCCGAAAACAACCGGGTGCGGGCGATGTGGTTCCCGTCTCCAAACAGTAAAGGACGGGCCGTTGTGCTGCTGCCGCACTGGAACTCGAAGCTGCCGCAGCACAACGCTTTGTGCTCAGGACTTGCGCGGCTTGGTGTCTCGGTTCTGCGGCTGAGTCTCCCGTATCACGATGAGCGCATGCCGGCAGAGCTGAATCGCGCCGACTACGCCATGTCGTCCAATATCTGCCGGACGATTGACGCGACGCGCCAGGCTGTTATTGACATTCGCTGCTGCTACGACTGGCTGCAACAGCAGGGATTTACACGGCTGGGGATCGTCGGCACCAGCCTGGGCTCCTGCTACGCGTTCCTGGCTAGCGCCCACGACTCGCGTATCCGCGTGAATGCGTTCAACCATTGCTCGACATATGTCGCGGATGTCGTCTGGCGCGGGCTTTCGACACGGCACATTGCGGAAAGCCTGGCGCAGGAGACGGACCTTAAAACGCTGCGCGAGATGTGGCACTGCATTAGCCCGCCCAGTTATAGCGCCCAATTCGCCGTGCATCCAAAGAAATCGAAATTCATGTACACGCGTTTCGACACGACCTTCCCCGTCGATCTGTCCGAGCAGGTGATCGTCAACGCCCACACGTATAAGTGGCCGCACCAGGTGAAGGTGCTGCCGTGCGGCCACTACACAATGGGAGAATTTCCCTTCAAATACCTGGCGGGTTATGAAATTTGCTCGTTCCTGTTGAAGAACCTCTAATCGACTTCCGATTCATGCAAATGCCGATTCTGAGCCGGGAAGCGTAAGCGACCTTATAACGAATTCGCGAACAGGCCGAAGCGAACCTCTACGATTCGTTTTGGGTAGTTTACGCTTCCCGGCTCAGTTTCAAGGTTTATCACCCACCCGTGCTTCGGTTTTGCTCTTATTCACCGTTGCGAGCAGATGATGCAGAATTCAAGGCCAACGAGGGCCGAACGGCCAGGCATGGCGATGCCGACGAGCTCTTGATAGCTGGCGTTCGTCAGGTTCGAGAGCTGCAGATAAGGGCGGACGCGGTAGTGCGTCCAGGCGACGTCCACATCCCAGAGCGCATACACAGAGCGGGCGAAACGGTCTGTCATACCTAATCGGGTGCGGGCCAGAATGCCATTATCCGCGAGCATCTGCCACGAAGCAATCGCCTGGCTGCTCGGGTAGTTGAACACATATTTTGATTGGAGTGTCCCGAGCACTGCCTTTGCGCCGTGGAGCGCAGTGTACTGGAAGCCAACCTGCTGCGAGTGCGGCAGTTGCCCTTCGACGAGCGCTTCCACACCGGTGAAGTTGAGACTGTCGAAATTGGTGGCTCGCCAGATGTCGGCCCGTGAGTTGCGAACGTAGTCGATGTCGTTCTTCTCCCGCCGCTGAAATACGGTTCCGCTTACTCGCCAGCGCGTTGCCGGATGCCAGTCCAGCCCGCCTTCGTAGTCCATCGCTTTCTCCGGCTTGAGGTTTGGATTCCCGAGATTCGCGGGGTCCGAGTAATAGAGATCGGTGTAGCTCGGCAGGCGAAAGGCACGGCTCGCGGACGCACGCAGTTTCACCTTTGACGAGAGCCACGCTCCGCCGCTGACTGAAGGTGTGAAGACTCTTTCGCCATGGCCGAAGAATTCCTCGCGTCCGCCTAAGGAAAACGAGAAACGCCGCAGTGCCCGTGCGTCAAAATCGGCATAAATGGCGCCGCGGCGGCGGTGATGGCCGCCGAGGTTCGTACTATCGATGCTATCCGCGATTCCCTCCGCGCCATAAGAGAGCGTGGCGAAGGAGGTGAGATCATCGCGCCGTCGAAGGGCTGCATCCCAAGTCTCGTCGGCGTGACGGTTTGTGTAGATTTCCGGATGGTCGCGGAACAGGACGAACAGATCCGTATGGCGGCGGTAGGCAAAGCTGAAATCCGTGTTCGCGCCGAGATCCTGGCGCAGCGATGCGAACCAGGTTCTTGTTCGCTCCCAGGAAGGATAGTCTCCATAGAACTGATCGGCTCCGAATGGGCGGTCGAGGCCCGCCAGGTAGACGCTGGTCATGCCGAGCGCGGTGCGAATGTGTGTTTCCGACGATCCCGACAGATTGCGGTAATCGCGGTCCGGTCGAAATCCCGTCGATAGTTCGCGCTCGAAGGAGAACTGTTCCGAGAGCGGGCCAGTGCCAAATGAAAAGAATCCGCTTTGGGTGTTTGTGCCGAAGCTGCCGATCCCGCTGCGGAAACGCAGTTCGCGCTGATCGTGGATCCGGGTGATCACGTTCACTACACCGGCAACGGCATCGGCTCCATACAGTGTCGAGCCGGAACCTCGCAGGATTTCAATGCGATCGATCGCATCGATGGGAGCCGGAATATCGAAATTGTGATGGGCGGATTGCGCGTCATCGACACGGATGCCGTCCACCAGAACCAGCGTCTGGCCGAAGCTGCCGCCCCGGATCGAGATATCGCCCTGAACGCCGGCGGCTCGGGGCTGAAGATCGACGGAAGAATCCAGCTGCAGCACGTCGCCGAGGTTGCCGAAGAGCATCACGCGCGCCGGCAAATCGTAGACGTTGACGAAGCGATCGGCTTCGTCGAGCGGCAGCGGCTGAGTGGTTCCCGTCACAACCACAGTCTCCTTATGCTTCGGTGGAGTTGGTTGAGTTTGCGGAGGTGAATTAGATGAATCGCCGGCCGTGGGCTGTTGCCCGGTTAGCAGCGGCACACTGAGGACCAGGAGTAAACAGGGGCGAAGCAAACCCATCAAGTCTTAATCTCTCTCAGCAGACTGCTCCTGCCCACGCCGTTTCTCATGAGGCATCCCTTCATTGACCCACGCCTTCCACCCTCCTCGCAGCGCGCGTGCCTTCTCCCAACCAGCCTTTCGAAGTTCTCGCGCCACACGGGCGCTTGTGGCTTCGTTTGGTCAAGCACAGAGTACGGCGAGAACAGCTCCTTTGGGGATGCCAAGGTTTGTGGCGCTTCGGACGGAATTTTCGGGTGATACGCGCAGAGAGCCGGGAATCGACTCATCACTGTCCTCGTAGGTTCTTTCGGTCCGTGCGTCGACAATAACAATCCGGCCAGGGTGTGCTTCTAGCGCGCGTACTTCAGCGATGGAGATATATTCCGCATGGCTTAGCTCCGGAACATCGGGTATGCCGGTGCTGCACTCGCCTTGGGACAACGAACACTGCTGGCCTGATCCGCCTTCCGCCAGCGCAGCTTCCATCTGGCCGTTTTCGGAACCGGAAACTGACAGCGCGTTCTCAGGCAATTCAACTTTGCGAGCAGGCTTGCTATCACGAGGCGGCTTGATAAGGAAGCTCGGTGACGCCCCGTGCAGGACAACCGAGAACAGCACAACCAGGCAGCACACCGTCACGAGGAACTCGCTTTGAGGCAAGCCGGCGAAGGCGGGAAGTAATACCAGCAGGAGTGAACTTAATCCCCGCGGCCCAAACCACGAGATAAGGGCGCGATTCTTCCAGGAAATGCGCGCCGGCAACAGCGCCGGAATGAAGGCCGCCGGACGCGCGAGAAAAACCCCGCCTACGAACAGGAGTGTCCCGACTCCAATGATGCCCAGTCCTTTCCATATCGTCGACACTCCAAACAGCACAAAGGTGAACATCAGTGCCATTTCGGCGGTCGTCTGTCCGTATTCAAGAAAGCAATCGCAGAGTTCGACATCCACGGCCGAAATTGTCAAGCCCGCTGCGAAGGCTGCCAGGAAGCCGCTCCCGTGCACCGATTCCGCCGCGGCAAATGCCGCAAAGGCAACCCCGAGAGAGTAGATTGATTCATAATCCCGCCTTACTCCGATTCGCCGCCGGACCAGTTCCAGCATGCCGACCGCAGCCAGGCCTACAATGATGCCGGCTGCCGGGCTCAGAACGAGGATGTCCATGCCCAGGCGCCCCCACTCGCCCGCGCCCGGCGCGTGGTCGTGGGCGAGGAACGTCATTCCGACGAGCACGATGGGCAGAAGAACCGCGTCGTTCATTCCTCCCTCCAGTCGAAGCGCCTGGCGAACCGCCGGATCGAGCCCTGGCCTTTTGAGTAAACCCCGCAGCATGACGGGATCGGTCGAAGCAAGCGCCGCCCCGAGAATCAAAGCAGCGCCCACCGGCAGCCCCAGTAACCCCCAGGCGAGCAGGGCAATCAAAACCGCGGAAAAGAGCGTTCCCGGGCCGAGGACGAGGAACGACAAAAATCGGTGCTTGCGAACTTCGGATTGATTGAGCGAAAGCGCGTCTGTGAACAACACCAGAACGAGGCTCAGCGTGCCGACGACGCGGAGGATGGGAGAATCCAAGCCGACATTGATGAGGTTTAAGCCGGCCGGCCCAATCGCGGCGCCCAGGCCAAGGAAGACCGCAACTTGCGGGAGGCCACTCTTCTCAACGAACTCCGAGAGAAGCGCCGATATGATGATCACGGCGCCGATAAGGGCCAGCGTCGAGAGGAATAGTTCCGGGCTGAATGATGTCATGGCGGCCAACGTCCCTGGAAGAATCTCCTATTCTCTCAGTAATCTTATTGACCGGTTCGATGACGAACCAACATCGGAGATTCCGGCTGCCGCTACAATCGCACTGTGGCGAAAATCTTGATGGTTGGTTCCGAAGCCCTGCCGTATGTGAAGAGCGGCGGGTTGGGCCACGTCTTGGGAGCCTTGCCGAAAGCGCTCGCCGAAATCGGTAATCAGGTGGCGGTAGTTCTGCCGTGCTACCGGACGCTGAAGGGTGGGGACGTGACGATCGCCCATGAACGGCTCGCGTTCGCGCTGGGGCGCTCGGCTTTCAGCGCGCGCATTCTTTCCCAGCAGCGAAACGGCGTCACGTTTTTTTTTGTTCTGATTCCTGCCCTTTACGATCGCGCCGGACTATATGGCGAGAACGGCGGCGATTACCCGGACAACCATATTCGATTTGGAGCGCTCTGCCACGCGGCGCTGGGCATCACTCAGCACTTATTTGTACCGGATATCGTTCATTGCCATGACTGGCAGGCAGGCCTCCTGCCCGCGCTCGTCCGCGAGGTGTATCCGGGACACCCTGCGCGCCGCGATTTGAAATTAATCTTCACCGTTCACAATCTGGGATACCAGGGGCTCTTCCCGGCCGCTGCGCTGGGAGATCTGGGTTTATCTCCTCGATTGGCAGGGCCGGAGTCCCTGGGGCTGCATGGTTCGGTAAGCCTGCTGAAAGCTGGACTGCTGTACAGCGACCTGCTCACGACGGTGAGTCCGCGGTATGCAGCGGAAATCCAGACGTCTGAATTCGGATTCGGCTTGGAAGACCTGCTGCGGGGGCGCCGTGCCGATCTCACCGGCATTCTGAATGGAGCGGATTACACGGAATGGAACCCGCTGACGGATGGTAAGATCGCAGCCCGCTATGATCGCGGGCGTCTGGCGGGCAAACGCGAGTGCAAGCGCGCGCTGCTTCGTGAACTAGGACTTCCGGCCGATCTGGAGGGCAAACCTCTCATCGGAATAGTCTCGCGGTTTGCGGCCCAGAAAGGGTTCGACCTGGTCGCGCAAATTCCACATGAGCTCGCGGCTGAGGATATTGCGCTGGTAGTCCACGGGGATGGGGATCGGGAGACGGAAGATTTCTTTCGCTGGTTCGCCGCCACCTACCCGCGGAAGGTGGCCCTCCGAATCGGTTTTGACGACGGACTGGCCCACCGCATACATGCCGGCTGCGACATGCTGATGGTCCCGAGCCGGTATGAACCGTGTGGCCTAAGCCAGATCTACAGCCTGCGGTACGGGACGTTGCCGCTGGTGCGCGCCACCGGTGGTCTGGATGATACGATTGATGGCGACACGGGCTTTAAGTTCTGGGGCTATACCGGTTGGGAGCTACTGGAATGTGTCCGGGCGGCGCTCCGGACCTACGGTTCGCCGCGCTGGGACGTGATGCAGCAAGCGGCGATGAGCCGAAATTACTCGTGGGACGATCCCGCGCATCGCTACTCTGAACAATACGGACGGTTGCTCGCATCTAATTGAGTGATGCGACTGAGACTTTTGGCTCGGATCACATTAACGGTAAAATGATGCCGCCTGTTCGCCTCTGAATCGTAAGGCGGCATAAAACATCTGTAACCAGGGGAGAGAGATTTATGGCAGGTCAAAACACGTTAACGTTCACGGACGCGACGTTTGAATCGGATGTTCTCAGCGCGGAAGTTCCGGTGCTGGTGGACTTTTGGGCGGAATGGTGCGGCCCATGCCGCATGATGGGCCCTACAGTCGACCAAGTCGCGGTCGATTACGCCGGAAAAGTGAAGGTCGGCAAAGTGGACGTCGATAGCAACCAGCAGGTTGCCGCTCGCTATGGGATTCGTGGCATTCCTACGCTGCTCCTGTTCAAGGGCGGCAAAGTGGTTGACCAGAAGGTTGGCGCGATTGGCAAACCTGAATTTCAGAAGATGCTGGATGCCCATGTGCAGGGTTAATTAATTCCATCCCAACTTTGTAGTTAGCGGCCTAGCCGGGTTTCCGAGCTGGGCCGCTTCTATTTTGTGGGGATTTGGAACTGTCTATTTTCCTCGTGAAACAATCGGTTCCGTGTGGAAAGAGCAACCGGTGATGCGCGCCGGCGAAGTCACCGGCCGGACGTTGCGCGGTTTGGGCTTACGGCGCAAGCACTTGACTGGATTTCCCCTCCGGCACGTTGTGCGCGTCCTTACCAGGCGAGGTTTGGTTTCGTGGGATAAACTCTCAGGCCCTCCTCTTGATCTGGTCTATCGGATGAATTTACCGGGCGCATCATTTCTCTATCACGTTGTGCCGGACGATCTGCTAGGTATTCGCTTGTTCTGGGAAGGGTGGCGTTACTGGGAACCCGACACGCTGGTTCAGTTCTCACGATTCGCCGGTTTTTCGCCTCGCATCCTTGACGTCGGGGCGCATACGGGGGTCTACTCACTGTTCGCGTGTGCTCTGAATCCCAACGCGGAGGTCTTCAGCTTCGAGCCGTTTCCGTTCAGTTACGAAAGGCTGCTCGACAATGTAGCGATCAACGGCTTCAGACAGCGTTGCCAGTCGTTTCAAGCCGGGGTTGGCGATATTGCTGGAACCGCGCGCTTCCATATCGCGGAAGATCTGACCATGTCCGCCGTCGTTGAAACGGGCGGTGAGGTGGAAATCCCGGTGGTGACGCTGGACGATGTTGTCCCCCATGACGGCCGCACCCGGCTTGTAAAGATAGACGTGGAAGGGTACGAATACAAGGTTTTCGAAGGGATGCGAGGCATTCTTGATGATTCTCGGCCCGCCATCCTGTTCGAATGCAATCCAGGTGGCGATGGCGCCGGGATTAGCGCGTTGCTCGGGCAGCAGGGATACCGGCTTTTCAATCTGGCCAATGCATCCGCTGAAATCACGGAATTGGTTCCGGAACACTTTTCAAAGGGCAATCACAACTTCCTAGCTCTTCACCGATCTCAGCCCACTATCTGAGCTGTCTGCCGCCCGGTCGCCATCGCATCGTTGAGTCTCTGGTACTCTGCCAGTGGGAGAATCCTCCGCCAGCGTATGAAGAAATTCCTTCTGGGCATTTTTGTCGGCCTGCTGTTCGCCTTCGTTTGCGTGGTCGTGCTGATCGGCGTGGCCACCCGCCTCGGGACGAACAAAGCGCCATCCATCCAGAGCAACTCCGCGCTCGTCCTGAACCTTGAAGGCGATCTTCCGGAGGTTCCGCCGGTTCAGGTCAACATCCCGTTTCTACAGGGCAAGAGTGCGCCGACTATTCGTGACATCTGGACGTCACTCCACGCGGCGGCGGATGACAGCCGGATCAAAGCATTGGTTCTCGAGCCGCATAGTCTGTCGCTCGGTTGGGGGAAACTCGAAGAGCTGCGGCAAGACGTTCTTGCTTTTAAGAAGTCTGGAAAACCGGTCTACGCCTACCTGCGAACGCCCGGGATGCACGAGTATTTCATCGCGTCCGTCGCCGACAAGATTTACGTCGATCCGGACGATTACCTGGAGCTAAAGGGCTTTCGCCTTGAAGCGGTCTATCTGAAGAATCTCCTCAATAAGGTCGGAGTCTCCGTAGATGTCGGCCACATCGGGAAATATAAAGACGCCGGAGACATATTCACGCGCAACAACATGTCACCCGAAACGCAGGAAGTCTTGAATGGCGTTCTGGACCAGGTCTACAACAATTTCTGCACTGTCGTCGGCCAGGGGCGTTATAAGTCGGCGGCGGATATGAAGGCGTTGATCGACCAGGGGCCGTTCCTCGCGAAGACGGCGAAGAGCGACGGGCTAGTGGACGAACTGGGATACGAGGATC
>JAICLJ010000068.1 GCA_025927575.1 Bryobacteraceae bacterium
AAGCGCCTCCAGGTGATACGCCACTCGATCGAGATTGGCCGCCGTTGGCCGGCGTAGAAGCTCGTTGACCATTTCCAATTCGGCGCTAAGGGCGGACATCGTTTGAACCAAGCACCTACCACTCAATATGGAAACGTCGAAACTTCCGCAATCATCGCGCGGCTGATGTTCGCGTAATCGATTTGATAACTACCGGATTCAACCGCCTTTGCCGTGCGGCTGACCATGTCAGCGCGAGATGCATCGCTAATGGGACCGGCATTTTGCACCTGCCGCGTTAGAGTAGACAACTGCCAGTTATCACCGTCGCCGGCAGACTCTTTCGCCTTCAACGATCGCCCGGCGGCCGCGGTGTCGTTAAGCACAGCCGTTGCCGGTGTCTGATTCGACAGTCGTTCAGTCATGCCTTGATCTTGTATTTTCATCTCGGTGTCTTTCACCTTAGTGCCTCTCATCGACCGCATTTCTCATAATTCCGGTGAACAAGATAGCGAAATGAGCTAAAAATATCTCTTGACAAAAGTTTGGGCATGTGCCTCGTATTGCTACCGGGGATACTCATCAGAAAACCGGAGATTTTGTCTGATGGCAAGCCACCTATAAAAACGTGAGCTCGCCCATTCAAGACAGCTGCAGTCAGATCATTGCTGCCGTCCCGCTCTCGTTCCTTTCTTGCCATCGGGAAGTATTTGAGGAACTGCAGGTGAAGGTTTCTGTTCAGCACAACCGCCACGACGTTACTCTGGACGCCGAGTTGTGTCAGGCGCACGCCGCCCTCATTAAGTTTGACGATTTCGACGCGCAAGCGGCATCGTTCATCAACTCTATCCGGACACAAGCGCCCGCTGTGCCCGTCATCGCGCTTCTCGGACGGCCTTCCTTTCGGGACTCGGCCTGCTTTATCGACGCGGGTGTGTTTGGATGCCTTGGGCCGGCTTCGAGCGCGGAGGAGATCCGCGAAACGTTGGCCGCTGCCATTACTAAGTCCGCGAAACTACGGCAAAACCGCGTAAAGGCCGTCGCGGAAGCATGGCGAAGCCATCTGGTCGGCACGAGCGAGGCAATTGAGAAGGTCGCCCATATCATGCGTCTGGTAGCCTCCCGCCGCAGCACGGTGTTGATCGGCGGCGAAACAGGCACAGGCAAAGAGGTGGCCGCCCGAGCGATTCACATGGCTAGCGATCGGGCAAAGCGCCCGTTTGTCGCTGTAAACTGCGGCGCCATTCCTGAAAACCTGATTGAAGCAGAATTATTCGGTCACGCAAAGGGCGCCTTCACCGGTGCGGTGGGCAGCCGTAGCGGACGGTTTGAGCAGGCTGAAGGCGGAACGATTTTCCTCGATGAGATCGGCGACTTGCCTTTCGAATTACAAGCGAAACTGCTCAGAGTGTTGCAGGAACGCGAGATTCATCGATTAGGCGGCAGCGACACCGTAAAGATCAATGTGCGAGTGATCGCCGCTACCAATGCCGATCTACCCGCGCTGATCGAGCAACGCCGTTTCCGCGAAGACCTGTACTACCGTCTAAACGTAGTTCCCGTCCACATGCCGCCCCTGCGTGAACGCTTGTCCGATATTCCTTTGCTGGTAAACCACTTTATTCGTAAGATCTGCAGCGCTGAAGGCATTTCGCCAAAGCAGGTCAGCCCGGCGACGCTCGATGCGTTGCGCGCCTACCACTGGCCCGGTAATGTACGTCAGTTGGAAAACGTGATGGAGCACGCGGTGGTGATGAGCGGCGAGGAGGCTTATATCTCCGATTCACATTTGTCTCTTCCGAAGCCGCATACCCTTGCGAAAGTTATGCCGATCGCAGCAGAATCGGATCATTTGCCCGACGAAGGCTTTGACTTTTGTGAAGCCCTTCGCCGTTTTGAAGAGGCTATTATCCGCCAGGCGATGAGCAGGACACAGGGCAACAAAACGCGGGCAGCCGATCTCCTTCGATTACCGCGGACCACCTTCATCCACAAATTGCGCATGCTGGAAATGGGACTCACCGAGGCGGTCGCCTAATTCCACGCGCGGTAAGGAACGTCATTGAGATGTTTGTAATTCTCGGAATTCTCATCGTGTTCGGCGCGATCGCCGGCGGCTATCTCATGGAGCACGGGAACTTCAGAGTACTCCTGCAACCCGCGGAACTAGTCGTCATTGGAGGCGCCGCAATAGGCACTATCCTGATTGGCAACCCGCTTTCAACCATAATTCGGCTCTTTCGGCAATCCCTGAATATCTTTACGGGCAGTAAGTTTACGAAAAGTTTCTACCTCGAAAATCTCAAGATGCTGACCGAACTTTTCGGTCACGCCCGGAAAGTCGGAGCGGCGAAACTGGAAGCGGACGTCGATGCGCCCGAACAGAGCCCTGTCTTCAGTAAATATCCTGCGTTCCTCGCCAATCACCACGCGCTCCACTTCGTTTGCGACACGCTGAGAATGCATATCGGGGGAACCGTCGAACCCTTCGATCTCGATCAGATGATGGAACTTGACATGGAAGTACATCATCGGGGAATGCGAGAACCCGCGGCGGCGCTATCGACTCTGGCCGATGGGCTTCCGGGATTGGGTATTGTAGCCGCGGTTCTGGGCGTAGTGATTACAATGGGGGCGATCGGAGGCCCTCCTGAGCAGATTGGCCAAAAGGTGGCCGCAGCTCTGGTTGGCACGTTTCTCGGAATTCTGCTTTGCTACGGATTGTTCGGACCATTAGCCAGTAACCTGACGAAGATTAATGAAGCAGAAGAGCAGTACTACCATTTTCTTCGGGTCGGCGTTCTGGCTTTCATCAAAGGCGCGTCTCCTCTTACAGCAGCCGAGTTCGCCAGGAGATCCATCCCAAGCGAATGCCGCCCGGATTTTAACGAGATGGAGAGTGCCTGCCGTGGCGGCAACGCTGCCGCGGCAACGGCTGCTTAGAAGGCCGGATGCCCGCTCAGAGTACAGCTCCGATCATCATCAGGAAGAAAATCGCGCACGCCGCGCATCATGGAGGCGCCTGGAAAGTTGCTTATGCCGACTTCGTCACGGCAATGATGGCGCTGTTCATCGTGCTCTGGCTGCTGAATTCCACGCAGAGCGTGAAAGATGCCGTAGGCGGATACTTTCGGGATCCCGAAGGAAATGGCAAGCAGGTGGGTACCATGAAGGACGGCACGGGCCCCCGGGTGAAAGGGCCCGAGGTCGTTATGAAGGTTCTTAAGGATCGTCTGGAAGCGGCGATCCAATTGATGCCTCATTTCAATTCGCTGAAGGCGAACGTCGAACTGACCATTACTCAAGAAGGATTGCGCATTGAGCTTTTAGAAAACGAGAAGGGGTTGTTCTTCGAATCCGGCAGTAGCGAACTCAGTGAAACCGGCGTCGATATTCTCAAAGCGCTTGCGAAAGAGTTGGGCGCCATTCCTAACCAGATATTGGTGGAAGGCCATACCGACGCCGCGCCATACCTGCCAAACTTAACGTATTCGAACTGGGAACTGTCCTGTGATCGCGCCAATCAGGCGAGACGTGTGCTGATGGCCAGCGGTCTGAAAGCCGACCAGATTACGCAGGTGAGAGGGTTCGCGGATCAGGATCTGCGTAATAAACTGAACCCCCGCGATCCGGCGAATCGCCGCATTTCACTACTTGTAAAAAATTTGGAGGAATCGACCAAACTCAAGCTGGATATGAAACCTGGATCGATCTCGGGCGCGGGACACGGCGCTTCGTCGCCCAAAGTCGAGTATTCTAAAGCGGTCGATTGATCCAAACGAACCGTTGGGTCTTCAGTTAATAGATTTCTCCGAAAATGAATGGAACGGGGGATCGGGGCCGGGTATTTGACAAACGCGACCGTGACGCTCAGACCTCATCGGGATCAGATTTCAGTTCGATACCAAGAAAATACTCAGATCCAGAAATGCTACACCGTCGAACCACTCCGGAGTAGCGTCTGCTTTGTTGCTGTATCCGCACCGCGCATCCGGGTTGCACAGGTTTGCCGGCTCGGATCCCAAAACCCGATTGCGATCGATCCTCGATCATTGCTGGAATTTCAACGTCGACACCTGATTCATTGCAGAAGAAAAGTTGCACCCGGGAAAAATAGCTTCCTCTGGGTTCTCGGCGCTGATCCATTAAGAACTCTTTGTTTGAACTATTTGTAGATCTCTTCGCAATATACCCAAAGCCGAGCGCCGCTGTCTCATCGAGTCCGACATCGGCTGTTATCACTGGATTTTTGAACCGGGGATTCCATACCGGCAAACGCTTTGCCCATTACATCCCAGCGACAGCCAAATCGCGGAACACGGACCGTACCTGCTCCCTCCTCCGGGGTGTCTCCGTCGTGGTATAGTTTTGCCACTCTCATCTGGAAAGGAAAACACCCTATGAAGATCATGATTGTGTGGAGAACCGTTCCCGGCAAATATAAGGCCGCGTTGGAGGCTTTTCTCCGCAGCGGTGGTCCGGTGCCCGCTGGTGCCAAAACGATAGGCCGCTGGCATGTTCCCGGGTCAGTGCTTGGCTGGCATCTGGTCGAGGGAGATCTTACGGCGGTGGCGGAGCACGTGGCGCAATGGGCAGACTTGCTGGAGTGCGAAGTCTACCCCGTGACGGAGGACAACGAGGCGGCGGCGGCAGCCAACAAGGTGTTTGGGAAATAGTGCTCCGGGGCGGCTCTGGATTCGGCGCGCCGCCGGGTGTCCGAGCTTTGCCGCACGACGCGAGCTCTTATCAGTCCTCGATCCGCTACTCTTCCCTGATTGTCATTGAGATCCTCTGCCGAGAGGGTTCAACATGGCATTTCTGGATGACATTGCTGACCTGATTACTTGGGCAGACCAGCCACCTCCTCCTCTGGCTGGGGATACGCACTCAGTTGGTTGCACCCTTTTTCACCAGCTAATCACTAGCTGCTGGCAAGGTTTGCTGTTCTATCGACCCAATCATTGTGAGTACCCTGGCGCGGAAGAAATCCCGGTCCTCGAAGGCGTTCTTTTCGTGTTTCCACAGGTAGCGGACTTTCCTTCATTCGATATAAAACGGGTATGTGCGCTCGTTACCGTGCAGTTGATTCCTGATGGCGACATGTCAATTGCCGAGACAGCGCTCATAACCGAGGGAGTTCCTGATCGAACTAACATCACGGCTCAGACGAAAATCCCGCTTCCGATGTCTGTGAACGTAAATTGATTACTGAACTGACTGACTGCCCTTCGTGCATGTCCGTCGCTTAGTGCCTGTAGCACCACTTGCACAACAGGTTCGCCAGCATTGAGTTACCTGGTCGATCAACTTTCTCTATTATGATTTCCTGCTGCGATTTCTCGACCATGCGGTGGGAGAGGAATTCGTGAGGCCTGCCAACCTGGGGCTAGTGCAAGTGGCAAGAAACTCTGCGGAAGCCTTGCAATGGATTGAACAACAGTGGAATAAGCCTTCGCTCAACCGGAATATCGGCGCGCAGAATGGCGGCGCGCTAAAGCCGTAGTCGTCACGGAGCGTGACTAAATGAAGGCGCGTTCGTATTCATAACCGACGGACCACAGCGAACTAGATGCAGCGGTAAACCAAGTCGGACGTAACGTGACGTGTATTGGGAGCGATGTCTCGAAACCGGCGGACATCGACTCCGGCACGATTTGCCGGCATATTCCGAACTTGCCCGTCAGCGATCCGCAGGCCATGGGCTTTGCCACTCAGGCAGCTTATCCAGCAGTGGTCGATCTTGGCCTGGTCCTTGCATGCAACGGAGGACGAGAAAGCCGGTGTGAACGCCTGCGCGATCCCATGGGCAGATATTGTCATTATGGAAGGAATGCGTACTGTATTCGAGGCGGCGGGTGGCGACGCGGGCCTGCACCGTCTTGCCGAGGCCTGGCATCGTCGGGTGATGGCCGACGAGGTAGTCAGCCATGCGTTCAGCCACGGTTTCCATCCTCAGCATGTCGAGCGGCTCGCCGTTTATTGGGCCGAGGCGCTCGGCGGACCGAGCACCTATTCCGATTTTTATGGTGACGAGACCAGCGTCGTCAGGATGCACAGCGGAAACGGGGAACACGATGAAATGGATCGCCGTGCCATCGCTTGTTTCGACGAGGCTCTGGCTGATGTCGGGCTAGCCGAGGACCGTCCGCTGCGACAAGTGCTGCACGACTACTTCGCTTGGACGACCACGACAACGATGTCCCGGTATCACCACTCCGCTGATGATGTCCCTGGCGGCCTCAAGATCCCACACTGGTCCTGGGATGGACTTCAGGAGTAAGACTCGCACGCGATAGTTGGCCTAGCGGCCGGTCTATAGGGTGGCCTGTTTCAAATCCACGCACCCGCGTGGGGCGCGACGAACTTCGGTTCGACAGGGGCGACCTTTGGCGTTCCGGCGGGCGGGGGCATGGTGTTTAAATTTGTCTCTGACTTGGTGGGTGAGTTTCCATTCGTGAACCACGCGTTCGGCCACGGACAGAATGGCGCGACCGGCCGCCTGATCGTCGAGCCGTAAGAATGTGCACCCGTTTCCTTCAAATAGAAATCGGCGGCGTAAGGCGCAGGGGAAAAGGCCCGGGTCAACCAGTTGAGCATTTTGTGCGGCGAAGAGAATGTTTCTGACTTAAGTTATCCCTATATAGGAAATCGCTTGGGAATCGGTGGACGGACGCCAGGAATCGAGACAAGACAGGCGAGGGATCGTCTCTCCGGTACAGCAGTCCGATTCCTATGCTCGCGTATTTTTCCTCGATCGACAAGAAAGTGACTCCTTCGAGTCGAGCATATCTCATGGATGAAGGAACCAGCGCAACCTTTGAACTCCGCCGTACCGAATCGAGCAGATCGATCACAGCGTCAGGGGACGTAAGAACCTCCGTTCGCAAACTCGCCTCGTCACAGATGCGATGAATGGTGTCATAGCGAAGCGCGATAGACCGCCGGCCCAAAATGACAGCCGGTGTATTTGAGAGATCGTGCAGAGAGACGTGCCTTCGACTGGCGAGTGGATGGGTACGCGCAACCATGGCGACGATAGGTTCGCGACAAAGGATATTGACTGTTAAATGGTCGGTTTCGGGAAGCGGTAGCCGAACGATGCCCGCATCCAGGCTATGCTGCCGCAAAAGCCCCACCTGCTCCGCGGACGGAATGGATTCAAAGTGCAATTGCAATGGCGGTAATGATTCGGGTCCAGAACCCGAAAGAAATCGGCGGAGCACAATGTCGAGGTAACGTGAGCACCCCGCCGTCAAATTCCCAAGCTCACCCCGTTCGGCCCTCCGGGCGACTTTCGCCGCATTCTCAAGCCGGCGAAGAATTCCTTGCGACTCCATAAAAAATAGCGCCCCTGCCGAAGTCAGGGTTACCCCCTTAGAAGAACGGTTCAGTAGTACCGCACCGATAGATTTCTCCAAGCGGCGAACTTGCCTGCTCAGCGGAGGCTGTGAGATATGCAGGGCCTTAGCTGCCTTGCCGAAACTCAGACTTTCCGCAACCGCTGTGAAATAGCTCAATTGACGCAGTTCAATTTCGCTCATCATGTTCGACTTCTAACTTGATCCACTCGCTCACTTATGGACATACCCAGCACGCAACTAACCAGTCCGAATCGGTATTGGACACGAATTCGCCAACCAATTATGCTCCTTATGACAGAAAGTGAACAGATCGTTTGCGCCGGTTCTTGAGGCGACGCAAAGATTTTATGCCAGTGCTATTTGGCGCAGTTGGGTCACCCAAGGAACGTAGGCCACATGACATTTCGTTTTGAATGCACAAAAGCGCACGGGACAGATCACGCAGCCGCAGCCAGTTGCGGGGTTATGATCTATGTCTCATCGGCACTCAGTCGTGACAACAATCATGATTTCAATCCGGTCAACCAGCCGTCCAACCCGACGCTCGATGTCGGTGTGGGTTGCCGAATGCCGCGAATCCAAAAGTACGGCCCGTGCTGCGGATCATTGAACCAGGATAGGTTGACTTTTTTTCGTAAACGTATAACTTTTAACAGCAGTGAACAGGCCCCAATCACGGACTCGCCTGATAGATAAACCATTAAGGCGCCTTTATGATTCCGAAGCTTAGTGGACTTGTACTTGTCGCACGGAACGGTCACTGGATTGACTTGTGCGTCGTTGTAATGTTCAGAGCACTGATCCTGCTGTCCTGGAGCGGTCTGTTTGCCCCGACGATTCTAGCTCAGAAGCAGCCTGCTGCCGCGCAAAGCCCATCGATCGCGTGGAGGGCGCCATCGGACGCGAACCCTGCCGATTACGTGGGTGTCGAGACTTGTTCTGCCTGCCATCAGGAGGAAGCGCAGCAATTCGAGAAAACCGTACACGCATCGGCGCAGCCCTCGACCGCGAAGTTCGGAACGGGTTGTGAATCGTGCCATGGCCCTGGAAAGGCACATGCTGACGCCATGATGGCTGCCGGCGGCGATGCACAGAAAACGGAAGCTGCGGAGAAGCTCATCTGGAGTTTTCAGGGCAAACCAGCGGATAACTCGGCGCGATGCCTGCATTGCCACAGCAGTTCCCACGACCAAAGCTTATTTGGCCGCTCGCAGCACATGCTGGCGGGCGTTTCCTGCGAACAGTGCCACTCGGCACACTTACTAGTCTCAACCGCTCAAAATGCCAGTGCCCGGCTCAGGCCGGCACAGGAACAGTTCTTTCATGTTCCTTCCCTTCGGGAAGAGACGCGCTGGCTGCACGAAAGCCTGCTCAGGAAACGGCAGCCGGACCTCTGCTTTGGCTGCCATACGACGGTTCAGGCCAAATTTGCTCTTCCCACGCACCACCGCGTTCCCGAGGGCTTAATGAAGTGCACAAACTGCCATAGCCCCCACGGAACCCTGAACCCGTCTCAATTAAGAAAAGTGAATTATGAGACCTGCGTGGGGTGCCACACCGAAAAGCGCGGCCCTTATGTATATGAGCATCCTGCACTGCGGGTGGAGGGGTGTACAGCCTGCCATCAGCCGCACGGAACTGTAGAGCGCCATCTGCTGCTGCGAACAGAGGGCCGATTCCTCTGCCTTCAATGTCATGTTGATCCGCACGCGGCCAACGTGCCCCACGGGCGTCTGGGCTACCAGACACTCGGCGATTGTACACGGTGCCACGCGGCAATCCACGGCTCGAATATTAACGAGTTTTTCCTCCAATGAGGCCCTTATGAAAGCGCACTCAGCCTTCGCGCCGCTTTTCCTTTCGCTGTTCGGCCTGGGATGGCCAGCACTTCTTTGTGCTCAAGCCGAACAGGCGTCGTTCGATTGGGGTCCATTCCGAACCGAGGGCTCCGCGACAGCAGGCTATCGCTTCGTCAGCATCGGCGGCTACAAGCCGGCATTTCAACAGCTCTTCGATCTCGAGAGCGGCTTCCGACTGTTCGATTTCAGCTTGACGGGGAAAGCTCAAGGAACCGGGAATCATTTTGCGGATGATTTTCAACTAACCGCGAGCGGACTTGGCGGCGACCCATTTCCTGGCGGTCAGCTAACCATCCGGAAAGCAAAGCTGTACGATCTACGCGTAAATTATCGCCAGAGCTATTACTACTGGGATCAGAACGACAATGCGATACTGCCGAACGGGCTTCACGGATTAACCCCCAATCACAATTGGGCGACCGTGCGGAGATTTGGATCGCTCAACTTTGTTCTGCATGCGACGAACAATCTACACTTCCGGTTCGAATACGATCGCAACGGAAGAGATGGCACCATATTTACCACGCGGGTGTTGGATTATTATGGTGCGCCTGCCAGCTGGGGGACGTTCCTTCGGGACAATCCTTATTACGTAATCGGCCCCGTAAACGAGAGCTCGAATCGCTTTGCCGGCGGGATTGACTACACGGTAAAGAATTGGACCGTTCACTATACCATTGGGTATCAAACTTTTGACCAGGCTTTCAACTGGAGCAACCCTGTACCCGAACGCAGCATTAATATCGACTCGAGAGCAAACGCGAAGGAGTTGCTGCAAAACGGAAACTGGAATGAGTTCCGCCGCCTGAACGCGCCCTCAAGCGAGTTATTCTTCAACGGCAAGATCACGCCAAGACTCACTTGGCGCGGCGATTTCCTTTACTTCCGCTACAGCGGTCCATCGGCAATCGACGCCTCTTACAACGGTACAACACGAGCCAATGCGACTGGGTCGGTGGTGGCGCCGTACGCCATTTCATTAAATTCCACGGCTCAGAACGTTGAACCGAACTATGTGCTGGATCAAGGATTCACGTACCAAATCAAAGAGTGGTGGAACTTCGATGCAGATTATCGATTCAATCGATTCACGGAAACCGGCGCCGCTAACTTCCTGGGTCGTGATGCAAACGGCACGTATACCGGAACCACGAATCAGCAATGGCGGGAGAGCATGAATCAGCTCGACCTGCGAATGGAGTTCACTCCCATGACAGGGCTTGTAATCAGCCCTGGCATTCGCCTTCTGAAAAGGGATGTTCTCGCAATCGCCGACGGAGAGGTGGATCCAGTCCGAACATTACGTACGAAAACCGCCTGGCCTATAGGCAGCGTTTTCTACCAGCCTTGGAAACAGTTTTCGGTACGGGGTGATTTTCAGAGCATCACGAACAATACGTCATACACTCGAATCACGCCTCATACAGATGTCGGCACCAGATGGCTATTCCGATTACATCTCACGCCCAAATTGTCCCTGGAAGACAATCTTTCGATACGAAACCGGAAACTGCTTGACACGGCATTTCGCAGTACAATGCGTGGGAATGCGGCCACACTCTCATATGCGCTTAACGAGCGATTTTCGGCGTTTGCCGGTTTCAGTTACGACAGCTTTTTTGCGACCGATTCGGTGACCTTCATACGGGGGACACCACCGTTGAACACCATCTGGCGAGATCAGACCGTCAACAGGGTTTGGCAATTGGGCATCAACGCCCAGCCAATGCGCCGGCTGGGATTTGCGTTCAGCGGAAATTTCGTTCGAAGCACCGGTTTAGGTGAGATCACAGATGAACTTCCCAGATTCGGCCCTCTGACGTTCCCAATGGCAACCGCAACCGTGCATTACGATTTTCCTCGACTAGGGCGGCTTGCGGTGGATCTCCAACGCACTTACTACTTTGAGCAGATCGTTCGTGCTAACGACTTCACCGCCAACTTGCTCACTATACGCTGGACCGTAGGCTTTTGAAAGGACCGATATGCAACACAACACTCATAAATCAGCCGGTTGGACACTCATTTCGACGGTTTCCCTGTTTTTCGCGGCGGCCAGTTTTGGCGTCAGCCTTCTATCCGCAGCGCCTGCCAGCGGCGCAGATACGTTTAAGGCAAAGTGCGCCGCATGCCATGGACCCGATGGAAGCGGCAGCACCGCAATGGGGCAAAAAATGAAGGTCCACGACCTGCGGTCGCCCGACGTACAGAAACAAACCGATGACGAGCTTACCGCCATCATTACCAACGGTAAGCCCCCTATGCCTGCGTACGGCAAAACTCTGACCCCTGCCGAGATACATCAGATCGTTGTTTACCTGCGGAGTATTGCGGCTAAGAGTTAAGTGACACGCCAAAGCCGTCATTATTATGCGCACCACTGAAGTTGCAAGCTTCGCTGAGGGGAAACCGGCAAGCCGCCGCTCTTACATCGGATGGTTGGTAGGCCTCTGCAGCGCTGGGGTCGGTGCGGTTTTAGCGGTGCCGCTTATCCGATTCTCGCTCTATCCCTTGCGCGCGAATACAACGGAGGTCAAGTGGTCCGATGTTGGTCCTGCCTCGGATTTTGCGTCGGTGACAAGCCCGGTACAGCGCGCGGTAACTGTCGAACAAATCGACGGCTGGCACAAGACTGTTTCGGAAAAAATCGTGTACGTAACCAAGAAGCCACACGGTCAACCGGAAGTGCTGTCCGCTGTGTGCCCACACCTTGGATGTTCAGTGCAATGGAACGGGTCGAAACAAGAGTTTCTGTGTCCCTGTCACGGTGCCGTGTTCAGCCCCGACGGCGCCCGGGTGAGCGGCCCGACGCCGCGTGGCATGGATTCGCTCGAAAGTGAGATCCAGAACGGGCGTCTCATGGTGCGGTATCGGTACTTCCGGCAGTTGATCCCAACTAAAGAAATCGTCGGCTGAAGGGGAGTCAAACGGTGAAAGGGTGATTGTAGGGTGAGTGAGATCCAGGATCAAAGCGACCCCCAGGGGGCGCGGCGCAGCACCTTGTTTCGGTGGCTCGACAGCCGCACCGGGCTTGATGCTGTCATGCGTGAGGCTCTTGACGAGCCTATCCCCGGCGGCGCTCGTTTCGCTTACGTGTTTGGGTCGGCGCTTCTGTTCATTTTCATCTCCCAGGTGATCACGGGGGTGTTCCTCGCGCTTTATTATGTGCCTTCCGCCGATCATGCGCACACCACAGTCGCGTATATCACCAAGGCCGTGACGGCCGGTTCTTTCCTCCGAAGCATACATGCGTATGGATCGAGCGCAATGGTTATTCTACTTCTGCTTCACGTCACGCAAACTTTTCTGTACGGTTCGTACAAGGGGCGACGTGAACTGCTATGGCTTTCGGGGTGCATTTTATTTGTACTCGTGCTCTGCATGGCCTTTACGGGTTACCTGCTCCCTTGGGATCAGAAAGCTTACTTTGCATCCGCCGTCGGTACAAACATCGCTAGCGAGGTGCCAATTATTGGGGATTGGCTGAAGAGGTTCATGCGGGGCGGAGCCGACATGGGAACGCTGACTTTATCCCGCTTTTTCGTTGCGCATGTTCTCGGTGTGCCGGCCGCGATCTTCGCGTTTGTCGCTCTTCATGTCTACCTGTTTAGAAAAGCAGGCGCGGCAGGACCGATTTCAGAAGATCCAGTTGCTCCCAAACAGCGGACGGAGCCGTTTTATCCGCGCCAGGTAATCGTTGACGCCGCATTTGCGCTCCTAATTATCGCGCTTCTCGCATCAATGGCGCATTTTCTGCCATTTGATCTTGGACCTCAGGCCAATCCGGCGGATACGCGCTACATACCGCGCCCCGAATGGTATTACATTCCTATTTTTCAATGGCTGAAATACTGGCCTGGGGCATTGTCTTTCGTCGGTATCGTCGTAATCCCCGGGATCATCGCATTTCTCTTTGCGAGTCTTCCCTTTCTCGACCGCCGGATGGAGAGACGGCCATGGAAACGCCCCATCGCGGTGGGCACATATGTCTTCGTTTTTCTCGCGCTCTTTGGTCTCGGATACGCCAGCTATCACAGCGATCACAGCGATCCGGGCTATGCCGCCCAAATCGTGGCTCAACAAAGGGACACCGAAGAGTTCATGCGCAAGCCTTTCGAACCAGAAGTTGCGCAGTCGACTGCCTCTCTATCCGTAATCCCAGCCAACTCGCTGGTGGCGCAAGGCGCCCAAATCTACCAAACGCAATCCTGCAACGCATGCCATGGCGATGGAGGCGTTGGCACTCCGGCCGGGCCTAAACTGACCGGCATTCACCAGCGATTTTCCGAAAACCATCTCTCTGATGTTCTTAGGACGCCTTCCGCAAAGATGGTTGCCGGCGGCATGGCCCCGATCGATTTGCCGCCAGACACGATGAAAGCGCTGGTTGCTTATCTGGAGAGTTTGTGAAGCTGGCAAACGGAGCGAACAACTTATTGGAAATTGCAATTGGGCATGCAGGGTCCGTTCAGTCTACCAGGGATACGAAATTAAAAAACTGTGGCCGTTTACACAAACGCTTGACGCGCCCGAAGAAACGGAACCAATTGAACAGGTTGTTATCCGAGGAGGAAAGCTAAATTTAAGAAACTATGGAGCCACCCGCCAGGATCGAACTGGCGACCTGCTGATTACGAATCAGCCGCTCTACCATCTGAGCTAGGGTGGCTTATAAAACCCGATTGTACCCGATCAGGCGTCTCGCCCCTGTTCGATGTGCCTATCGGACAGCCTGCGGAACTTCATACTCAGCGTAGGCGCCGGCAAAGTCGATGATTGACGTCCCCGATTTTCCGCCGCTCGCGCCGTCCGCGCCGAAATGCCACACACGAGTCGCCACCTCGTCAATCAGGTTCTCGTCGTGTGTCACCAGCAGCACAGTCCCTTCGAACTTCTGCAGCGCCACGTTCAACGCGCTGATCGCCTCGAGGTCCAGATGGTTCGTCGGCTCATCCAGCACCAGTACGTTCGGCTTCTGCAACATCAGCTTGCAGAAAATCAGCCGTGCCGCTTCGCCACCCGATAGAGCCTCCGTAGGCTTCAGCCCTTCTTCGCCGCGGAACAGCATCTGCCCGAGCAATCCACGAATCTCCTCTCGCGATGCCTGCGGATCGTGAGAATGCAGCCACTCTTCCACGGTCGTCCCATCCGGAATGCTGCCGCGATGATCTTGTGCAAAATAGCCAACCTGAACTTCGTGTCCCCACTCGACTTCGCCTGAATCGCGGCCTACATCGGGGTCCGTAACACCGGGCGCATTCGCCAGCAGAGCCTTTAACAACGTGGTTTTACCGGTTCCATTCCGGCCCATTAGCGCGATTTTCTCGCCGCGCTGCGCCGCCGCCGAGAATCCGTTAATGACCTTGTGACCGCCATAACCCTTCACGACATTCTTAAATTCCAGAGCGTGGCGTCCGGATGGGCGCTTCTGCTCGAATCGAATGTAGGGCCGCTGGATGTTCGAGCGCGCCAGTTCCTGGGTTTGCAGCCGCTCCACTTCCTTCTTACGGGAAGTCACTTGACTGGCCCGAGTACCCGCCGAAAAACGCGCGATGAACTCATTCAACTGGGAGATCTTCTTCTCCCGCTGCGCATTTTCAGCTTCTATTCGCGACCGGATCTGCGTTTTTTGCAGTACCATGTCGTCGTATCCGCCCGGATACGTGATGATCGTCTGGTAGTCGATATCCGCGATGTGCGTGCAAACGCTGTTCAAAAAAGTCCGGTCGTGCGAAATCACAATGAGGACGCCTTCGTAGCGAATCAGAAATTCGCGCAGCCAGTGAATCGATTCCAGATCGAGATAGTTCGTGGGCTCGTCCAGCAGAAGCACTTGAGGATTTCCGAACAAAGCTTGCGCAAGCAGCACGCGCACTTTCTGTCCACCTTGCAATTCACCCATTGCGCGATTGTGCAGCGGCTCGGAAATATCCAGACCGTCGAGCAGAACCGCGGCATCGCTCTCTGCCGTATAACCGTCTTCTTCCGCGACAATTCCTTCCAATTCCCCCAACCGCATCCCATCGTGGTCTGTGAGATCCGCTTTGGCATACAATTGTTCGCGTTCTTCGAGCGATCTCCAAAGCCCTTGGTTTCCCATGACAACTGTATCGATTACACGGAATTGATCGAATTGGTATTGATCCTGCCGGAGAACGCCAACTTTCTTCGGGCGCGTAACCGTTCCCTTCTGTGGCTCCAGTTCACCGGAAAGCAGGTTCATGAAGGTCGATTTGCCTGCTCCGTTAGGGCCGGTCAAACCGTAGCGGCGCCCGGCTTGAAACGTGGTGCTAACGTCTTCAAACAGTGTTTTGCCGCCGTAGCGCATCGTGATATTGCTGGTTGAAATCATTTCGTGGGTAAACCTTTGAACGAGAGGAAACCGGAACTCCGCACAACTTGCCTGGAAGAGAACTGCGCTGGCGGAAAATCGGACGAGAGACCCGGCTGGAAAGCTTATTCCACGAGCAAACGGCGTGGATTGGCGACCAGTAACACGCCGGAAGCCCCCCGCAGAGCCTTGCCTTTATTTTAGCAGTCCAACCCGAGCTCTGATGACTCTTTTCTGCCTCCCGTCTCCCCTCTCAGCGCCTCGCCACGTACAAGCCCATCGCCGTCTTGACCTTCTTGATGGTGTCTTCCGCTATCGGCAGCACGCGCTGCTGTCCTTCGACCAACACCGAATCGATGTACCCGGCATCGGCCGTAATTTCCCGGTATTTTTGCTGGATCGGCTTCAGACGTGAAATAACCGCTTCCGCCACCAAT
This sequence comes from Bryobacteraceae bacterium, assembly GCA_025927575.1. Lineage (GTDB taxonomy): Bacteria > Acidobacteriota > Terriglobia > Bryobacterales > Bryobacteraceae > KBS-96. Next base: position 15,968 of record JAICLJ010000068.1, read on the forward strand.
TTTTTGAAATCGCCATATCTCATGCCCGCAACCACGCTCTTCGTCACAGAGGGATCGCAGGCGTGGGCGATCGTCAACAAGTTGGCGACACCGGGTCCCATATTTTCGGGATCGACCGCGGGTTCAGAATCCGTCGTGGCGCGCGCGATCTTCTTGCGGATGACGCCCGGTTCGTCGAGCAAAGCGATGGCGTGGTTTGCTCCCGTTGCCGATTTGCTCATCTTGGTGGTGGGATCGTCAAGACCCATGATGCGCGCGCCGACCGCCGGCAAACGCGTCTCCGGCATGATAAACGTAGCGCCATACATCGAGTTGAACCGCTGCGCGATGTCGCGGGCAAGCTCCAGATGCTGGCTCTGATCCTCGCCGACAGGGACGATCTTCGCTTGGTAGACCAGAATATCGGCCGCCATCAACACGGGGTATTGCAGCAGCCCGGCCCCGACCGTTGCCTGCTTCTCCGCCTTCGCCTTGAATTGCGTCATCCTGTTCAACCAGCCGAGTGGTGTGACACAAGTGAGCATCCACGCGAGTTCAGCGTGCCCGGAAACGCTCGATTGCACCACAATCGACGATTCCTTCGGGTCGATTCCCGCCGCAATAAAGAGCGCCGCAGTCTCGCGGATCTTGCTCGTCAACTCCTGAGGATCTTGGTACACCGTGATTGCATGCAAATCGACGATGCAGAAGATGCTTTCGTAATCGCTCTGGATTTCCGCCCAGTTCTTCAAAGCCCCAAGATAGTTGCCTAGGTGAAGCTGACCGCTAGGCTGAACGCCAGAGAGAACACGTGCCTTCATGATGGTAGGAGAAACTCTTATCGTAAGGGATGAAACCTCTCGAAACCAAAAATCGGAAGGCGACGGTCGACGTTGAGAAGTGGGTTTATGGCGGCGACGCTCTGGCCCGAATCGACGGGCAGGTCCTGCTGGCGCCATTCGTCTTGCCCGGCGAACGCATTGAAGTCGAACCGAAACGCACGAAGGGAAATTTGCTGCGCGCACGCTCACCGCAGGTGATTGAGCCGTCTCCACATCGCGTTGAACCGCAATGCGAGTATTTCGCCCGTTGCGGCGGCTGCCAGTATCAGCACGCCGGCTACGCCTACCAGACCGAGCAAAAGGTCGAGATTCTGCGTGAAACCTTGCGCCGCCTGGGCGCCATTGACTTCGACGATGAGATCCCTACGATCGCCGGCGATCCCTGGCGCTATCGCAATCGCATTCAACTTCATTTCGATCGGGGCCGTGTTGGTTTCCGGCGCCACAACTCCCACGACCTTTGTCCCATCACGCACTGCCCTATTTCGTCGCCGAAGCTAAATGAAGCCATCGCCGTCTTGAACGATGCCGTGAAACGGCCGGAATGGCCGCGATTTCTCCGAACGCTGGAGTTGTTCACCAACGAGACGGATTTGCAGCTCAACGTTGTTGAAACGGATCACCCAATCGCCGCGCGGTTCTTTGCGTGGTGCTCCGGGCTTATTCCAGGAATTGTGCCGGGATCGCTTCAGTATCAAGGCGCCGGGCATACGTTCCGCATCAGCCGCGGCTCTTTTTTTCAGGTGAACCGATTTCTCATCGATGCGCTTGTTGCGGAGGTTCTCGGTGATCGCGAAGGCCGTTCCGTCGTCGACCTCTATGCAGGCGTCGGGTTGTTTTCGCTGCCGCTCGCGGCGCGCTTTACTCGCGTCGAAACGATAGAACGCGGACTCTCCGCCTATCGCGACATCGAAGCAAATACCGCCGCCGCCGTGGGACGAGTTTTTCCGGTCCGGGCCTCAACCGAAGACTACCTGCGGCAGTTGACCACGCCTCCGGAGGCGATTATCGCCGATCCCCCCCGCGCGGGATTGGGCGCCGAAGCCACAGGCGAACTGCTACGCATTAGCGCCCCGCAACTGACAATCGTAAGCTGCGATCCGGCTACACTCGCCCGCGATCTAAAAGTGCTCACGTCTGTTTACAGAATCGAGCGGCTGGCGCTGGTCGATTTATTTCCGCAGACGTTTCATTTCGAGACCGTGGCTCATCTGGCTCTGAACCACTGAAACAACCCGCGCCACTTACGCACCATCAGTTCAGCAATCGTCAACGCAATCGCCAGCGCCAGCAGCGCCGGCCACAGGCGCCAGGTAGTCGACAACGATCGACCATTATTGCGGAAAACCTCGCTGGGCGCCGGATTGAACTCGCCTCCTGTCAGCCCCGCAATCTGCCGGAGCAATGCCGTGTTTGGACCGTAATCGAGCATCTCCTCCTGTTGACGGTACAAACCAATTTCCGGGAAAGCGGGCGTGGGCTCGAGTGGGCGGATACGGAACAGGCCGCGTAATTCACCGATATGCAAACGTCCGCGATACGCGCCCGGCGCGGTCCGGACCACGTCGATCGGCTTCTGGTAACCTTTCGGGCCCATCACATAGATTTCCGGCGCCGTCACTGGGTCCGGCAGGCCCGATCCTAGATGATATTCGGCAATTAGATCCTGATTCACCTGATCGAAATGCGCCACCGCTTCCGATTTTGCGGAGTGAGGCAGAAGGTCGCGTGTAATATTGATCCAGAATTTGTCGTAGCCCGGCCAATTCATCCAGTCCGCCGCCCACCGGCTCTTTGCATCAGACGTGAACACGGCGGCGCGCCCCAACCCGTACTGCCAGCGCACATATAGTGGGTCGTGCTTTTCCGGATCAATTGACAGGACCGTTTCGGCAGTCGGTTTTGAGATGAAGCGTGTGTAGCCCTTCAGAGCGGGCGCCGATGCGATGTCAATGCCGTCCAACACTTCCGCCTTCGTGTCCACAATCGGCTTCAAAGCCCGTTCCACCGCGGTCGAACCGGTGTACTCCAGGACGTCCTTCAGCAGAATTTGCTCCAGGCCTTGTGGTTCGTTCAGGAAATAACTTTTCCCGCCCGCCATTTCCGCTATTTTTTCCAGATAGCTGCGATTGACATCCTGGCCGAGACCGACAGTGGAAATAGTCAAATTGTGACTCCGCGCGGCAGTGGCGAGATCGAGGCTGTCGCCTTCTTCGGAAATGCCGTCAGTCAGCAACACAATATGCCGGTAAGTCGCGTGCGTGGCCAGCACTTTCCGGTAAGCTTCCGTCAGCGCCGGAGCGATCTGCGTGCCGCCGTCGGGCGTAATGCCGGAAATGAGCCGTTTGATAAGCGATTTGTCTTCCGCGCGGCGTATCGGCACCGCCCACTGATACGCATTGTCGAAGATCAGGACGCCAATCAGATCCATGGGGCGCAAGTGATCCACGACGCCGATCGCCGACAACCGGGCCAGCTCAATCTTTCGCCCTTCCATGGACGAAGATTTGTCGATGATGAGCGCAACACACGTCCCTTCCGGAGTCCTCGGCGGCGCGAGCTTTGCCGGGAGCGCCTGGTCGAGCGCGTCCATCTGCTTGTCTTCCTTGTAGACCTGTTTCTCGCCGCCGATCAACAAGAGGCCGCCTCCGTCCTTCACATACGTTTGGAGCCGCAGCTTATCGTCGAGCGAAAGCATATTCAGATTCAGGTTGTTCAGTATGACAAGTTGAAAGGCCTCAAGAGGCGAATTCAGCAGGCTGGGATCGCGCTTGATATCGAACTGAGCGTCGCCCAGGGCCTGCATCAGATTCTGATCGGCTTTCTCCGGATCTTCGGAGATGTAGAGAACCTGCGGCCGGTTGAGATCAATCGCCTGTTCGAATTCAGTGCTGCCGCCGCCCGGCTGTGTGATCCGCCCGGCAATCGAAGTGACGCCGCTTGTATTGATGCGGGCATGCACGTGTACCGGGGTGACGCCCTCCGCCAGCATCACGGGATTATCGCCGAGTGGCTTTCCATCGACGCTGAGCGATACCCGGCCCTGACCGGCCGCCATCGATTGCACGGACAAATCGATCGGGACTTCCTCGCCGGAATAAGCCGCGCGTGGCATCGAAATCGAGAGCACGCGAAGTCCGGTCTGCTCGCGCCCCTCCAGGCTGAACGCGTCGACCGGCACGCCCAGACGCTGCAGTTGCGCGATGGCTCGAGCACTGCTTCCTTCGTTCTCCTTGCCATCGCTGATGAGAACCAACTTGGGAATGCGCCCGGCCGGAATTGCCGATATCCCCTCGCGCAGAGCCGCTTCCAGGTCGGTGCCCTGGCCCTCTTCACGCGCGGTCCGCTCCAGCCGCCAGCCATTGCGTATCTCTTCCGGTTTCAGGGCACGCGCCTGCCGCGCAAACGGGACGACCCGCATCCAGTTTCCGCCCCTGGCTTGCGCCATCGCATTGATGAGCGATGCAGAACGGCCGAGATCCGTATTGGAGATGCTGGCAGACGTGTCCACGAGCACAACAACGCCCGTCTTCGTTTCAGGCATCCTGATTGCAGGTTCGGAAAAGGCCAAAAAAATCGCCGCAAAGCTGAACATCTTCAGGCAAAGAGCAGCTCTTCTGCTAGTCCGGGGCCATGCGTACACGCCATAAGCAAGCGGCAGCGCGACAAGCAACAGGGCGAATGGATGCGTAAACGTCATCTGCCGATCAGTGCCTCTTTCGATGAGCTGCGCGACTCAGAACGCTCGGCACGACGCCATCGCCGCAACGGCCGCTGCTGGCCAAAGAACAACCACTCAATCAGAAGCCCGAGAGCGCCAAGTGCGGCAAGCCATTTCCACAAATCCACCGCGGAGGGGCCGAACCAATAAGTGCGCGCTAGTTCCCGAGGAGTGGCAGGCGGTGACTGCCAGGACAATTCGGCCATGCCCGGCAGCGTCAGCGAGAGCACGCGCTCGCGATCGTTCGAGAGAATTCGTACAACGCTCGGCCGCGTTGTATAGAGTTGCAAGATACCGCTTCGAACGGTGAAGGGCACGGCAAAGCCGCGATCGTCTACGATCTTCAACTTTTGCTCGGATTCATTGGCATCGAGGGGAACGGATGTGAGGCCAACCGCGCCTGCGGTCAGCTGAAACGCGCGGAAACTTTCGGGCTCCAGCCAACGCAGCAAATTTGCGAACAGCAGCGGAGTCGAAACTTCAAACCGCAGGGGGCCGTTCATCGGGTCAAAGCCAATTACCGCGGAACGAGCACGATCGGCGTTGCCGGGCTGCGCCATCACCACGAGACCTCTGTCGGTGCTCGCAACAGGAATGCCGCCCGGCGCGCTCTCGAATATCTCAGCAGTGGGCAGCCGCAATTCCTTGCTATGAAGCCCGGCGCCCAGCGGTGTGTCCGTGTACCACCGGTTCAGTGTCGCGTTCGTTTGTGTCGATAGGACGGGAACGGGCGAACCTTTTGCGGGCGGCATGATCCAAAGACTTGGAAGTTGAGGCGCTGCCTGGGGAGCCATGCCGTCCAGTAGAAGAACATCGGCGTTGGGATGAGGTGTGTACTGGTCGGGCCTGTTGTAGACCACGTGTAGTCGCGGATTCGAATCGAGCAAGGGCCGCCAGGTATCGGGCCGCGCAGAGAAGACCGCGACCTGTAACAACCCGGTAGACGGAAGTTCCACCTCGACGTGGTCGTCGGACGGAAGAGAATCCTCTGGCGTGATCCGGGCTGCCAATGTTCCGGCGGCGCTCGTTGTAAAACGATATTCGGCGCTAATGTTTTCGCTGGGTTCCAGTGAAATTCGGCGAGGCGCGAATTCCGACGCCGCGAAACGAACGTGTAAAACGACGGTGCGCGCCTGTGTTCCGTAATTACGCAAGATAACGGACGCTTCCCATAGATTTGCAGCCGCTTCGGAGCGGCGCACTCCTATGTGGCGTATGCCGGCGTTCTCACCGCTCGCATCCACGGTCAGCACGCGTAACCCCGGCGTTGCGGCGGGCGCATCGTCGGAATTGGCGATCCGGCTCGCTCCGATATAGACGATTTCGCCGCGCCCGCTGGCGGACCAGTGCAAGGCTCGCGTTGCCGATTCCAAGGCCTGCCGTAAATTTAACGCTGTAAATGAGGGCTGGCTCGCCGCGATCGCCTGAAACGACTGCTTGCGGTTATCCGTGAAGCTGGTTACCGGCGTGGTGAGGCCATCCGCTCGCATCACCATCACACGATCGCGGGGCGGAAGCGACGCCACATACGCCCGCGCCTTCTGTTTCGCCTCGTCAAGCAGATCGGAAGAGCCGTTCCGCTGCGCCATCCAGGATGAAGTGTCGAGGAGCAGGATATGGTCGATGCCGGCTTGTTCACGGCTGCCCCACTGCAACTGCCCGATGGCCAGCAGCAGCAGCAACAGACTGAGCAACTGCAAGGCCAGCGACCACGGATCGCGAACCCGTTTGCGCCGCCGCTGTTCATGCACCCGGGAAGCGTCCACCCAGAAACGCAGCGTCGAGACGATGCGCTTCCGTTTCGTGCGATCCAGCAGGTAGAGCGCAGTAATAATTCCGGATAGCCCTGCGAGCAGTGCAGCAAATTCACCAAAGCTGAGATTCAGAAAAAACATGCCGCTTTATGCCACACCCTGCGTGCGCACAAGCGCTCCGAAAATCGATTCTTCGAGCGAAGCGCTGCTGGGCAAACCTGCATAGCGCCCGCCGTTCCGCTGCGCCAGGCGACGAATTTCGCCGGAATACGCGTCAAATGCGCTCGTGTACTCGCGGCGCGTTTCATTGCTCAGACCCAACTTCAGAACGTCGCCGGTTTCCGAGTCCACAAGCTCCATTTCGCCTTCTCCGGCCGGAATGCGATCTTCATCTCCCCACACCTGAATCAGGTTCAATTCGTGGCCGAAGTCCGCCAGATACTGCAGCGGGCGCAGGCAGTCCTGATCGTCCAGAAAATCGGAAATGACGATGAGCAGCCCGCGCTGCGAATACTCGCCGATAAACTGCCGGACGGCGTCCTGATAGTTTGTGCGGCCCTTGGGCTCGAGCAGCCGCAAGAATTCCTCGGCTGGCTGAAAGCGATGACGGCCGCCTCCGCAGATAAAAGGATCCAGAAGCCGGGTGGAAAAGGGCTGCAGCATAATGGTGTCTAACCGGACCAGGCCGATGTAGCAGAGTGCCGCCGCCAGCTTTCGCGCGAAATCGAATTTTGATAACTGGCCAGGTGTGTGGCCCGCCGCCATGGACGCGCTTGTATCGAGCAGCAAGCGCACTGGAACTCGAGGCTCCACTTGGAACATCTTCAGGAAGAGTTTCTCGAGACGCATGTAGGCCCGCCAATTGACGGCGCGCAAGTCGTCACCATGATGGAACAGACGATGATCGAGAAACTCCTGGCCCGATCCCCCAAACCGCGAGGGATTATGACCGCCAACAAGCCCGGCAAACGATTTGTCCCAGTGCAGTGTCAGCCGCTCTAGTCGCTCGAGAAACGTGCTGTCGAGGAGCGGTTCGTGCATGTTGGTCCTGGTTCGTTCACCCGGCTGCCCGGCGGCGTCCGCCAGCGCCCGCGTCCGTCATGATGTGCTGCAGGATAGTTTCCGGCGTCTCGCCGTCGGCGTGCGCATCGAAATTGAGAATAATGCGGTGCCGCAGGACGGCGGGCGCAATCGCTGCGACATCTTCAATGCTGAGATGGAGACGCCCGTTCATCAGAGCCAGAATGCGCCCGCATTCTATCAGCGCCTGGGCGCCGCGCGGCGAACTGCCATAACGTATATACCGGTTCGTGATAGCTGACGCAATCGCCGATCCGGGTTGCGTCGCCATTACCAGGTCGATGGCATACTCCTGGACATGCGGCGCAACGATTACCTGCCGGCAAATCGATTTCAGCTCCGCAATATCTTCGTGATTCAAGATCTGCTGCAACCCGGGTTCTTCCTGCTTAACGGTGACATCCACAATCCGGCTGAGATCGTCGCGCGATGGGAAAGTGACCAGAATCTTCATCAGAAAACGGTCGAGTTGCGCCTCGGGCAGCGGATATGTCCCCTCCATCTCGATGGGATTTTGCGTGGCCATCACGAGAAAGGGAGGCTCCAGCGAATACGTGGACGTGCCGCTTGTCACGGTTCTCTCCTGCATCGCCTCAAGCAAGGCCGACTGCGTCTTCGGAGTCGCCCGGTTGATCTCGTCGGCTAACACCAGATTCGCGAAGACCGGCCCCGGTTGAAAGCGCAGAACACGATGGCCCTGGTCGTCCGTTTCCATAATCATGCTACCGACGATGTCGCCGGGCATGAGGTCCGGGGTGAACTGGATGCGTGAATACTTAAGATGCAGAACGCGAGCCAGAGTCCGCAGCAGTGTAGTTTTTCCGAGGCCGGGAACGCCTTCAAGCAGGACGTGCCCGCCGGCGAGGAGGCAAATGAGCACTCCGTCGACAACATCGCGCTGGCCGACGATTATTTTTGAAATTTCGTCACGAACTCGTGTCAGTTGCACCGTTGCGCGCTCAATGGCGGCAGCGTCGGCTATGGCCACGTCTGGCATTCTCACCTCATTCTAAAAACAGTGATTTCACGGCGTGTGGACTTGCGAGGCATCCTCTGTCAAGTGTCAAGACGAAAACAGCATGTGCTTCGGTTGCCGGCCTTTCTCCTCGCAATGCTTGATATACAGGCTCACATAGCTGTCGAGTACATAGCTGGCAGACGTAAATCCCAATTCCATTGCCGTTTTATCGATCCAGTCACCGGGCCCTTCTAATTCAAGAAAAGCGCCAATCGGCGTTTCGTCGAGAACGATTGAGCCCCGCGCTTCCGGCCGCCTGAATTCGGTCCGGAATTTCTCGTACCGGAAAATCAGTTCATATCCGAGCCGTGTCAAAATGTCCGCGGCGACCTCCACCGAACCCACCGTTGTTTCCAGTTCCGGGCGGATCTTATAAGGGCCCGCCTCAATGGGTCCTTTCCAGGTGATAATGCTGCGTTCGCCGGCTTGACGCAAGCGGAGCGCCATGCCCGCCCTTCTCAGCCGCTGGTCCGGAAAATCGTACAAGCGGTTCGATTCAAGTTCCCGAGGCTGGCTGACAGTGAATCCGGCCTCCTCCAGCCGCAGCGCCGCCTCGCCGGTGTCCTGAACCGGCAGCTTTACTTCCGTCTCGACAGCGTCGCTGGTCATCTGTTTCGATTGTCCCATTGGCGGCTATAATGCGAAAGGACGCGCCCGTAGCTCAGTTGGATAGAGCGACAGACTTCGAATCTGTAGGCCGGGGGTTCGAGCCCCTCCGGGCGCGCCAGATTTTCTTACCCGTTAATAGCCGGGCAAGCTTCGGCTCTACGCACTTAATGGGGGCAGAGCAGCCTCCAACCGATTCTAAGAACACAGTACCTTAACCCTCAATCTGTAGTTGTTGAAGTTGCGAAAACCGTAGGCTTGTCTCTGCAGAACCTCCATTTTGGTGTGGAAACCTTCGGTGATTCCATTGTTTCTGGTGAACCGCCACATGGTCGCGATCTCCTCTCGCCA
>JAICLJ010000313.1 GCA_025927575.1 Bryobacteraceae bacterium
CAAGGGCAGATTGGATCGTCCGGTAACGCCTTGCTGCCGGTTGCGGCCGGCGCGGGCGGCGGGGCAGTTGTCCTTGATATCGGTATTGGGACACTTTGCGTGGGAACCGGCGTTTGCGAAATTATTGCGGCAGGTGCGGCTGTAGTAGCACTAGGGGCAGGAGCTTACATAATTTATCGTAGATACGGTGATTGGTCCGGAAAAGTGAAAAAGCAGATCGATTCGAGAAATGCAGAAGCTAACGGAGGGCAAAACGCATGCGAGCGCTGTGGAAAGCCAGTTGATAAAATTCAAAACCAGAAAGGTGTGCGAACACCTGATAACCAGCTTCAGCGGCATCACAAAATACCACTCGGCCAAGATGGACCAAGCACCGTGGACAACGGCGAAATTTTGTGCCCTCCTTGCCACATAGCAGAACATCAATGACACTCGGAGATCTATGGCTTCAAAGGCAATTGAGGTATGGTTTAAGATTGAGAAGGATTCAGAGGGTTACCCCCAATCTCAAGATTGGGAGCAACTCTGGACTTGGCCAACTACAAGCGGCTTTCGGGTAGATAACATCCCTTTTTTTGCTAACGGAATCGCTGTAGGAGACGTCATCTCCGCGACGAAGAAAGATGGACGGTTCCAGTTTGATCATGTAGTAAGGTCGAGCGGCCACAGTACGTTTCGAATATGGCTTGCTGACCACGTGAATTGTGAATACGCACCAACAATAATTGATGGGTTACAGGGATTGGGAGCTAGAGCTGAGATAACCCTGCACCGTCTAATTGCGATAGACAGCCCCCCGGAGTGTGAGAGTCAGGTATGGGAGTATTTACAGCAAGGCCTGCAACGGGGTGATTGGGAGATTCAGGTGGGGTTCTCTCCCGATTAGAGTCAGACGACATCGAGGACGGAACACTCATTTACTAATTATTTCTCAACCAATCGACCACCGCGCAATACGATTATTATTCCGGCAAGCCAACGGCCGTAACAGACGCCAACGGCGTTTCGACGGTTTACGAGTACAGCGACCCGCTCGACCGCGTGACGCTCATTAGCGGCGCCGATGGCATCGCCAATGCCGAGAGCCACACTACTTATTGGTATGCCAATCCGACGTTTGTGGCGCAGTTTCAGGATCAGAATACGACCGGCGATGGCGCGCTCCGGAACGATACACTCTACGACGGCCTGGGCCGGCCCATCGAAACGCGAATGACGGAAACAGCGGGCGTTCAGTACGTGTCCACGTTCACGACATATGATGCGCTGGGCCGCGTCGCGAGCACAAGCAACCCAGTTCGCAACAACGCCGGCAGCCCGGTCTACACAACGTTTTTATATGATGCGCTGGGAGAACCAGGGACGGAGCACTCATTCTACTAATTTCTAAGAGCAAATCCGGCGGCAGTCCACCTCCAGACTTACGTGGCGAACAACTGCGGGTGGTCGCGCTATTTCGGCTACCAATGATTGAGTCACGGGTAAAGTTGACTCAGCGGCAAAAAGTGGGAAAGGCGGCGCAACATCCTGCCCGTCGAGCTCGCCGTTCGCGAAAGGCTGTCTAACCGAAAGGATCCGCTGGCCGGCCCGTGGCCAACGGTCGCTGCACGGAGTGGAATTCGTGGTCAGCGACGATCATGCCGGCCTGCGCCGCGCCATTCAGGAAGCGCTGCCCGAAGGGAAAAAGCGCGCCGCTTGTTCTCTTCAAAGATTAATCGCCCGTCAGCCGCTATCATCTCAAAATGAGAGCCTTGCTGGAATTGACAGCCGACACAGCCACGCGGTATCTGGAGAACCTCAAGGAACGCAGCGTGGCGCCGTCGCCGGAAGCGCTGGAGCGACTCACCGAACTAGAGGAGCCCATGCCCGCACTGCCGATGGAAGCCGATAGAATTCTGAAAACTCTGGACCGCATCGGTTCGCCGGCAACCATGGCCATGGCCGGTCCTCGATACTTCGGATTCGTGATCGGTGGCTCGCTTCCAGCGGCCCTGGCGGCGAACTGGCTGGCTGGTGCATGGGATCAATGCCCCGGCCTGTTCGCGGCATCACCGATCGGCACGGTTCTGGAAGAGGTTTCGCTGCGCTGGTTACTGGACGTGTTGAAACTGCCGCCGGATTGCGGCGCAGCATTCGTTACCGGCGCCACGGTGGCCAACTTCACCGCCCTAGCGGCAGCAAGGCACCGGGTACTGGCAACCGCGGGATGGGACGTCGAGGCCGACGGGTTGTTCGGTGCACCGCCGATTACCGTAGTGGTTGGAGACGAGGCGCATCCGTCGCTGATCAAAGCGCTCGGAATGCTCGGGTTGGGTCGATCGCGGATAAAGCGCGTTCCGGTGGATCGTCAGGGGCGTATGCTCGCCAGCGAGATTCCTCCCCTAAACGGACCGGCGATCGTCTGCATGCAGGCTGGAAACGTGAATACGGGTGCGTTCGACCCGGCAGAGGAGATTTGCGAGCGGGCTCACTCCTCGGATGCATGGGTGCACATCGATGGTGCGTTCGGGCTCTGGGCTGCGGCGAGCCCGAGATATGACCACCTGATAAAAGGCGCAGTTGGCGCCGATTCCTGGGCCACTGACGCACACAAGTGGCTGAACGTGCCGTACGACAGCGGTCTGGCATTCGTTAAAGACGCGGCGGCCTTGAAGGATGCCATGTCCCTGACAGCCGCCTACTTGCCGCAGGGCGAGCATCGC
>JAICLJ010000275.1 GCA_025927575.1 Bryobacteraceae bacterium
GGCGCCGATTCCTGGGCCACTGACGCACACAAGTGGCTGAACGTGCCGTACGACAGCGGTCTGGCATTCGTTAAAGACGCGGCGGCCTTGAAGGATGCCATGTCCCTGACAGCCGCCTACTTGCCGCAGGGCGAGCATCGCGAGCCTTCGCAATATACGCCGGAGCTTTCCAGACGGGCGCGTGGTGTAGAGATCTGGGCAGCTCTGAAATCGTTAGGGCGCGCCGGTTTGGCGGACTTGATCGAACGGAACTGCTGTCTTGCGCGCCGTTTCGCCGAAGGGCTCCAGCGAGGCGGCTGCGAGATTCTGAACGAAGTCGTTCTCAACCAGGTTTTGGTTTCGTTCGGCAATGATACCCGCACGCGTGAAGTGATCGAACGGGTACAGCGCGATGGCACCTGCTGGTGTGGCCCGACAGAATGGCAGGGCCGAACGGCGATGCGCATCAGTGTGTCCTCATGGATGACGCGTGATGAGGATGTAGAACGAAGCGTGGCTGCAATCTTACAAGCGTCAACCGCCTAGCTTTGTGGGTGAGACTACTGCTGCAAACACTGGACGCTGATAAGTTAATCGTGCGCTTCGGACGCGGTGCGAAATGCTTCCGCTGTAACGGAGGGCGGCTGAGGAGCTAGCGGCAGGCTCATGACGAATCGTGCGCCCGCAGTCGAGTTCCGTTCTGCCCAGAGATCGCCGCCATTATCGAGAAGCGCTTCCCGCGAGAGCGCAAGCCCGAGCCCCAGACCGTTCTTCTTAAAACTTGCGAAGGGACGAAACAGAGTAGCCCAGGCCTCATCGGGAATGCCGGGGCCGGTGTCTTCGACAACCACAAGCGCCCGGCCTTCTTGAGTGTAACCTCTGATATCGATACGGCCGCCGTCCGGCATAATATCAATCGCATTGTCGATGAGGTTGACATAGACACGCTCCAGGCGATCGCGCGACACCATGACATAAATGTCGTCCGGAATATCGATTTGTATGGAAACAGCGTTTGAGTCCGCGGGCTGCATTAAAGCATCGCGCGCGGCATTCGCAATATCGGCCAGGCGGCACGACTCTGATGGCCTTCTTTGCGACCGTGAGACGTCGAGCAGTTCCTGCAGCAGTTCCTGAATCCGTCGGGAAGATTGATAGATATTCGCAGCCAGCCGCCGCTGCTGTTCGGATGAGAGTTCGGCATCCACCAGCATTTCCGCGCCTCCGTAAATGGCGGCGAGCGGATTCCGCAAATCGTGCACGATGGAGCTCGAAAGGCGCGCGATTGTAGAGAGCTGCTCCTGCCGGATCAATTCCTCGCGGGCCTTTCGGATCGAATCGCACATCTGGTTGAATGTCATGGCGAGACGTCCCAGCTCGTCATCCGTTTCGATTGGAACGCGATAGTCATAGTTGCGGCGGATGACTTCTTCCGCCGCGCGATCGAGCCGTTTTACCGGGTTCAAGACACGCCGCGCCAGTAGATACGTGAGGCAGAGCGCAACCAGAATGCCGATGATCCAAAAGCCGGCGACATTGCGCCGCAGGTCGGAAAGCACTCCTTTCGGACCCGCGAAGGACCGGACGATGAAAAGCCTGCCGGTCAACGCCCCGGAAGTGTCTCGCAAATCGGTATCAAGAAGAAGATAATCTTCGCCCTTCCAGTTCATGCGGCGGATGTGGCCTTGCACATTGGTGCCGCCGGTCAACTGGGCTGCAGTAATTCCGGGCAGCGTGGAAGCGTTCACGTCGTTGTGGCTGACGAAGGCGAAATCGCTCCCGTGAGTGGAATCCTTCAACTCATCAGCAAGCTTATTGTCGATGCGGAGCGCAATCAGAAGAACGTTCAACAGCGCCTTTTCCTGTGTCGTTTCGACATAAACCGGTGTGAACACCACATAATACAGATGCGGTCCGCGCCGTAAATAGCCGGTGACCTGATTCGGGAATTTCAGGCGGGCGGCCTGCATAAGAGAGGCATCGATTGCAAACTGAGGGCTGCCTCCAAGCGAGGCGATAATGTCGCCGGTTGGATCGAGCACGAGAAATCGCGCATCGGCCTCTGAGACGGAGGACCAGAGTTGTTCGGCGGTGTCGCGGATAGTCGCTTGATCCCGAGTCATAAACGCGGCGCGAACGTCGGACATAATGCTCATCACCCGACTGATCGTGGTGAGGTTGTGGACGCGCGTGCTCCAGAGAGATTCATACGCTTGCAGGCTCGTTCGAACCTCTTCTTCAAGGCTGTGCCGGCTCACGCTGGCCGCGTACCGCTGCACCATCCAGCCGGTAAGGGCGAAAACCGCGGTGACCGCAATGGAAGTGGAGAGCAGTATCTTCCAGAGCAGCGATCCTTTTGGAATAAAAGCTTTCATTTCACAGGTAAGGCGTACCCGTTATTGACGTCGCTATTCGGCGGATAGTCGCGGCCATATTTATTCTTATGCGCAACGGGTATGTAACCCGCTTCAGAGATGGGAGTCGTCCCCAAATTAATATCCTCTGCGCTCACATTGATAGTCTGCGTTGCCTGCCGAAGCGTTTCGGGTGTCGCGCGCTCATGAAAGAACTGTACCTCATAGCTGCCGGGCGGTACGCCGGCGAGGGAATAGCTGCCGTCGCGGCTGGTGATGGTGAAGTGAGTCGAGTTTACGACAACAATGACGGCGGACATAAACGCGTGAATGTTGCAAAATACGCGAACGATGCCGGGCCGGTCGAAACGGACCGATCGCGACGACCCGGGAGGATAGAGTGCGACGTCGAAGATTTTACCGTCATAGTTAGAAAACGCATTGTGAAAGATCGGGTCCAGATTGGGGAAATCAACGACTGTACCGGTTTGGATCGCAAGAATGTGTGGCGAAAACCGCTTGTTCTTTTGCAGCATGCGCGCGTGCTTCTGAGTGACGGGAGGGGCCGGCGAATCCGCAGAGGCCAACCAGACCACGACGCCGGAATAATCGCTTTTCCTTTTAACCGCCGCGTCTTTCGATTGGATCAACTGCACCTGGCCGGCAACGGTTGCAGCGGGCAGACATGCCGGCAGAAGCAATGCCAATGCCGGTGCGAATTTTTTAAAACAAATAACCAATCGCCAGGTCATAGTGATTTTGGATCTGATTCGCACCGGAGTAAGCACGCAGCCGGGCCTGAGCCGCCTCCAGGCTGACGATTACATTCGGGCTCAGATGATACATGAAGTTGGACGCATAAGTTAGATTGCGCACGAGGTAAGGGCCGGCGATGTCATCGGCGTTATCGCTTTGGAGACCGCTATATAGGTTGAAAGTCAACCTGCTTGTAATAGGAAAAGCCAACTGCGCCCACCCACCCGCGCTCTTTACGGGGCTCACATTTCGATTGCCGTAGATGGTGAATCCGTTCCCCAAAGCTCCAAGAGGCGCGACATTTTGCCCTTGGAAAACGGTTCCACTGAATTCAAGATGCGACCAGGGGACGATGAACCAATCGAGTGAGCCAATGCGGGAATTGACGGAAGCGCCGGCAACATGCGTGGTGCTGACGTGAAAACCAGGAGCGATTTCGAAGCGGCGTGTGTCGTCAAATTTGTGCCAGAAGGCGAAGCGGGCTTCGAGGGCGGGACGGCTCGGCTCCAGAGAATCGGCAAATGACCTACGGACGATAGCGGCGGTTTCCTTGGTTTGGAGCAGCGCTACCTGGCCGGTGAGACCGGAAGCGTTGCCAAAGTGAATGCGCTCTTCATAGCGGACTTGGGGGAGCCACAGCCATAAATTTCCGGCTCCAGCGAGAGGGGGAATGCCCACTTGAGCGAGTGAATCCGGCTGGTATGGTGCGATGAGCGGCTTATCCTGGCCGAACGAGAGGCTTCGATTTGCCCACTCCAGTGAAATGTCCGCACGCCGCAGGCGAAGCCAGTTCAACTGTGGATCGGAAGAGCCGCCCCAGAAGTCCATCGACAGAGATCCGTGGACGCGACCGTCGCCAGGCAAACGAGGGCCTTGAAACTGAAGGCCCAGAATGGTTTGCCGGAGGGTTGCGCCGCTCTGTCCGGGACCGGTAAGAAAGCCATACGCGTCTGATGTCAAGATATTGGCGGAAGTGCCCCGGTTGGCGAATGCATTGAACAACAGCATTCCGTTAAGTTGAATAGGGAACTTATTGGCAGCCTCCACTTTTGTTTGGGCCTGTTCGGCGGTGCGCCGCTCTTCGACACTGACGCGCTCGTCCAGCGACGGCTGCGGTGCGCCGGTAGACGCTGTGGCAGCGCTTCCGGAATTGGGAGGCGCAGTGGTTTGTGTCGAAGGTTCACCTGCAATTTGTTGGCGAAGCTGGCGCACCTCTTGGACCAATTCCTGATTCTGCTTTTCGAGGGCATCGAGGCGGTTCAGTATTTGCTGAAGGGCGGGTGAAGCATCCGGAGAATTTTGGGCGTTCAAGTTCAAGGCGGCTAGGATGAGCACTAACGGCAAGCTACGGCGCATGTAACAAACCTTCTAATGTCTGGCGTATTTCGATGGGGGAATACGGCTTGGTGAAAAATGCATCCGCCCCGAGTTCGCGGACGCGAATACGATTGTCAGGATCGTTGCTGCCAGTGACGACAACGATCGGCAGTCCCAAAGAACGCTTGTCGGCGCGAATGGCCGCGATTAACTCAAAGCCGTCTACGTATGGAAGTTGGAGGTCCGTCACAACGGCGGCAATCTCGGCATGATTCTCCCGCAGCAGCTTCAAGGCATCACGTCCGTTTGTGACAAGCATCGTTCGCAGGCCTTTCAGCGATGCTAACGCAATCTCAAGCGGTGTGGCGGTATCGCTGTCTTCGACGATTAAGACGAAAGCCA
>JAICLJ010000183.1 GCA_025927575.1 Bryobacteraceae bacterium
ACCGCGGCGTTCGCTTTTTCGAGACTGCCGATAGTTACCACGGCATGCCCCAGATGCTGGCGGTCGCACTGAAAGGTGTTCCACGCGAGAGCTACAGGTTGATGACGAAGTACAACACGGCGGAGATGGAGAACCCGCAAGCGACCATCCGTCGGTTGTGCAGCGATCTTGGAACCGACCATGTGGATATCATGCTGCTCCACTGCGTGAGAAGCCCTCACTGGCCCGAGGAATTAAAGCCGCTTGAAGATGCGTTTTCCGAAGCGAAGGAGAAGAAGATCATTCTCGCTCATGGCGCGTCGGTTCATGGATTGCAACCCCTTCGCCGTTTTCCCGGCGACAAATGGCTCGATGTTGCAATGATCCGCATGAACAACA
Organism: Bryobacteraceae bacterium; assembly: GCA_025927575.1. Lineage (GTDB taxonomy): Bacteria > Acidobacteriota > Terriglobia > Bryobacterales > Bryobacteraceae > KBS-96. The sequence continues at coordinate 379 of JAICLJ010000183.1, forward strand.
AGGGCGTGAAGATGGACTCGATGGACACTCACGACGGCGACCAGCTCGGAGATGTGGAGGAAGTGGTTGAGCACGTAAAGCAGGTGCATGGCCAGGGCATCGGCGTCATCAGCATGAAGCTGGTCGGCGAAGGGCGATTCACCCAACGTGAAGAGCGGCAAGCAGCGCTCAAATTCGCGATGAACGTGGCGGGCGTAGACGCGGTGACGATCGGCTACAAGAACACGGGCGAGATCGACGAAGCGATTGAGAATATGAATCTGGCGTTTTCGTAGCTCCCATGTCCGGACATTTTGTGAGGCAGGTCCTCGAGACGGCGGCCTCGTAGGCCGCCGTCTCGCTTGGCTTCCAGGATTTCAACAACATCCGGAGAGCACGACCGCGGCACTCCTCCACAAAAAACCAAAGGGCATTGGGCTGAGAGATCGCGCCACGATCACGTTAAAATCGTTCGGATGCCCGTGGAACCAGATCAACCCCTCCGTGACCGCAACGCTCTCGTAACGGGCGCGAGCAAAGGAATTGGCAGAGGCATTGCGATTGCGCTTGCGACCGCGGGGGCCGATGTCGTCGTGAACTATCAATCCGACCGCGCAGGAGCGGAACTGACCGCTGAAGAAATCCGTAAGCTCGGTCGCCGCGCGCTGGTTATTCAGGCGGATGTCGGCCAATCTCGTGATGTCGAACGTATGTTCTCCGAAATCGCGGACGATTTTTCTCCCTTGACCATTCATGTAAATAATGCCGGACGCCAGACGTGGAAAGCGCTTCTCGATCTCACCGAAGAGGAATGGGATGGCGTGATCGCCACAAACTTGAAAGGCTGCTTTCTTTGCACGCAGGCGGCGGCGCGCCATATGCTCAGACAAGGCTGTGCAGGAAGCATCGTCAACATTGGTTCCGGCTGCAACAAAGTTCCCTTCCCGCACCTTGTGGATTACACAGCCAGCAAAGGAGGCATCGAGATGTTCACCAAGGTGGCGGCGGTCGAACTCGGCTCTCATAAGATCCGCGTGAACTGCGTTGCGCCGGGTGCTGTCGAAATTGAACGCACTAAGCAGGAGGCAGGCGATTACGCGGCAACATGGGCTCGTCTTACGCCGCTCGGCCGCATCGGCATACCGCAGGATGTCGCGCGATTAGTCGTGTTTTTAGCGAGCGACGCCGCGGATTTCATAACGGGCCAAACCATTTGGGTGGATGGCGGCTTGTTCACCAAACCTCCATGGCCTTACGATTAACCGCCCTGGCGGAACCCCATAGCCAAACCGTGAAGACTGGCTTCGTCACTGGAAGGAAACCGAGACAGAAGGTTCCCGCTCTCTGACGGTACGATGAAGGTAGTGCTCAGGATGTTGATTGGCGTGCTGCTGGCCGGGGGAATAGTCATGGCGGCACAAAATGCGCCTCCCGATTACCGGAGCCAGATTTTGGAATGGCAGCAGCATCGCGAAGCAGGCCTTCGCGCCGAGGATGGATGGCTGACTCTGGCCGGCTTGTTCTGGCTGAAGCCCGGCAACAACAGCATCGGCTCGGGCGACACAAACGATTTTCTGCTCCCTTCTGATGCTCCCCCGCAGGTCGGGCTTCTGAGATTATCCGGTAAGGTCGTAACGTTCACAAACTTGGCGGGCGATCGGGTGACGGTTAACAAGAAGACCGTTGCCGCCACCGTCATGCTGCACTACGATGCTGTCGACAATAGCGATATCGTGCAGGTTGGGCCGGTGTCGTTCTACGTTATCGAACGCGGGAACAAGCTGGGTGTTCGCGTGAAGGATCGAAACAGCTTAACGCTGCGAAACTTCAAGGGGACGCGATTCTTCCCAATTGATGCGGCATTCCGCTTTGACGCGAAATTCATCCCGGATCCCAAGAAGATTGCCGTGCCAAGCGTTATCGGCCAAACCGAGATGCAGGAGAGCCCCGGCATTGTCGAGTTTAGCTATCTCGGGCAAACCTATAGGCTTCGTCCGATTTACGAAGGGAAGACTCTGTTCTTTATCTTCAAAGACTTGACGAGCAAGAAAGAGACGTATCCGGGCGGACGAATGTTGAATACGCCGTTACCGCAAGATGATCGCGTGATGCTGGATTTCAACAAGGCGTATGATCCGCCTTGCTGCTTCACTCCTTACGCCACATGTCCGCTTCCGCCAAAAGGAAATTCACTGCCGGTGCGGATTCAGGCCGGAGAATTGCGATTCGAAGGTCAGAACAAGCTGGAGAGATAGTCTCCGAGCTGAGCAGCAGGATCCGCTCTGTCTAACACCGAATTGCGCTCGGTTGTTTAGTGAAACAGCGTATTTATGAGCGCTACGCCGTGCCTACTCACGCTCTTTCGAGTCCGAGTGCACGGGTGGAACGCCGCGCGGTTTGCGCTGCACGCGGTCACCGAGAAATCCCTCGAAGAAACACCGATCCCAAGAGTGTGTTGTCCGGGTATTCCTGGCCTGTGCCAGCACTGGTCTCATACGTATCTCGACTTCGACTTCACCGTTCGGTTGAACAGCCGGGAGGTCCAAGTGGACGACGCCTTCCGCATCGGCCCGAGCGCGAATTTTGGTTGTCCCAATCATCTCAGCCCCTATATTGTTGGAGCGCCCGTAGAGTACACGGGTTACAGCAATGTGCGGACAAAACCGGTCTACTAGACAGATTCTAGTGCAGCTACCCTATGGCCGCCAGCACCTCGGCGGCGTGACCCTCTACCTTCACCTTAGGAAAAATCCTTTTGATGATTCCGCTCTCGTCTATCAGGAATGTAGTGCGCTCAACACCCATATATTTCTTGCCGTACATGCTTTTTTCCTTCCAGACTCCATAAGCTTCCGCCGCTTTGTGATCCGTATCGGCAAGAAGCGTGAACGGCAGATCGAATTTTTCTTTGAACCTTGCCTGCGCTTTCGAGGTGTCTGGCGAAACACCCACGATCGTCGTGTTTTCCTTTGTAAATTTGGGGCGATCGTCGCGAAAATCACACGCTTCTTTCGTGCAGCCTGGAGTATCGGCTTTAGGGTAGAAGTAAAGAACCACTCGCTGCCCGCGCAGCGAGGACAACTGGAACGGCTCACCCGTATCGGTAGTGGTCGAAATCTCAGGCGCCGTATCGCCTTCCTTCAATTCTTTTGCCATGCCATACCGATGATGCGGCCGAATTGCAAGTCGCAAAATCAATGCTGTGGTGAACAGGAGTTTTCACGTGGCAGATGGCGCTGCTTAACCCGCCGTGATTTACCGGAATTCAACTTTTCCAGTTGCCTCTGCCGCTGCCTACTTCAGTCACGGCTTTCTATAAACAATTTCCAGCCCGATTTTATGCGGGTTTGAGAGCTTATGAATGTTTACCGGATTCGGTTTCTTGTGCTATGGTGATGATAGCCTCCTTGGAAGACCTCCTCTGAGGTACGCCTCTCAACAAATCCCCAAACGGAGCTAACAACACGAACGAATGAGTTTTACGGTATTCCTCGGAAATCTCCCTGTCTGGGTGACGGCCGATGATATCAAGTCATGGCTAGCCGCAGACAACTTGGTCGCAGATGCGATCAAGGTAATTCGCAACCCCGAAACGCAGGAATCCAAGGGATTCGCCTTTATCGAAGCACCGAACCAAGAGGAGATGAATTCAATCATCCGCCGGTTCGATCGTGCCCCTCTCGAGGATCGCTTACTTCGCGCAAATCCTGCACAACCGCCGAAAGGTAGAGGACACGCGCCAGGACCTGTCAGAACTACTGGTATGGATCGGCCCAGACGGAGCGGACCCAACGGCAGCGCCGGTGCCGGCGCAAATCGAGATCGGAGATCCGGCGCTCGCCGCCATTCCGGTTCCTCCGCTGGAAACAGTGCCTTTGCAGAGGAGCTCGCGAAGGTTCTCTAACCAACGCGTGCTCCTTTTCCTCTCCCCCTTCCGCATTTTCCCGCCGCCGGGCTGTATCCGAACCACAGGAATGTAAGCCTTTTTGCGGTATAGCCGGAGTACTATCACTTCTTTCGAATCGGCTTTGGCGGCATCGCCCCACCTGAGCAGCCCGCCAGTCCAGATTCACCCTATTTCCTATGCTACGATTCAAAAGAACCCACCAGAATCGGAGAGGTGGCTGAGTGGTCGAAAGCAGCGGTTTGCTAAACCGTCGTAGGCCTTAAAAGTCTACCGGGGGTTCAAATCCCCCCCTCTCCGCCAGGAATACAATCTGCCCTTTTTTCCAACCACGACAGGCCGCGAACGGCCGCAAGTTTCACAATCCGCAGCTTTTGTTATGCTCGAAAGTTAAGCATAAATAGGTTCACTCTTGAGGTTTCTGCATGTCCGGACATAGCAAATGGGCCACCATCAAGCACAAGAAGGCCGCCACCGACGCCAAGCGTGGCCAGGCGTTTACACGGCTCATCAAAGAAATTCAGATCGCAGCCCGAAGCGGTGGGGACCCCGACGCCAATTCCCGTCTGCGGACCGCTATCACCGCGGCCAAAGCCGTTAGCATGCCTGCCGACAATATCAAGCGCGCGATCATGCGCGGCACAGGCGAACTCGAAGGCGGCCAGATCGACGAAATCCTGTTTGAAGGCTACGGTCCGGGCGGCGCCGCCGTTTTGGTTTCTGTCGCAACAGACAACCGCAATCGCACTGTCAGCGAAATCCGGCATGCCTTCTCCAAGAACGGGGGCAATCTGGGCGACGTGGGCAGCGTCGCATGGATGTTCGAGCGCAAGAGCCAGATCATCGTCGATGGCGAAAACGCTACGGAAGATCAGTTGATGGGCATCACTCTCGATGCGGGCGCCGACGATATTCGCGACAGGGGTGGGGCGTGGGAGGTTCTCTCGCCGCCTGAAGCGCACGAGGCAGTATCGCAGGCCCTTGAGAAGGCTGGAATCGCTTTGGAATCGTCGGAAATCGTGATGGCGCCAAAGAACACCGTCAAGCTCGAGGGCAAGAACGCCCAGGCCATGCTACGGCTTTATGAAGTTCTGGAGGAGCACGATGACGTCCAGAACGTCTATTCGAATTACGAAGTGGACGAGTCGGACGAGGCTCTCACTTAGAACATGCGTTAACGCCCTGCCGACAATTCATGCGCATACTAGGCATCGACTGTGGAACCGAGCGGACCGGCTACGGATTGATTGAGTCGGATGGACAGCGTCATTGCCTCGTCGACGCCGGCGTAATCCGGTCGAAAACATCCGATCCACTGGGCATGCGGCTCGCATCTATCGCGGGGGAATTGCGTCGGCTTTTGCAAGCCTTTACGCCGGATGCTGTCGCTGTAGAAGAGGTATTTCATTCCGTGAACGCGAAATCGGCGCTCAAGCTAGCCCACGTTCGCGGCGTTGCCTTGATGCTCGCTTCAGAGGCCGGCCTTCCCGTAGCCGAGTATTCGCCCCTCTCCGTTAAGATGAGCGTCACCGGTTATGGACGCGCCGAAAAGCAGCAGGTCCAAATGATGGTCCGAACCCTGCTTTCGAGCGATTCCCGCGAATTTGAGTCCTTTGATGCGTCCGATGCCCTAGCCGTGGCAATCTGCCATGCAACCCACAACACAATGCTGGCGGCAACAGGAGACCGCGCGTGAAATCAGGATTGCTGCTCATCATTTGCGCTGTTTCGGTCGCCGCGCAGGTCCCAAGCATCACATATACTAGAGAATTTCGCGGAAGCCAGCCGCCCTATTTCTCCATCAAAATCGCGAAATCCGGGGATTTGACGTACAAAGAAAGCCCCACGGACAATCAGCCGGTGACGGCCCGCATGCAGGCCGCCGCTGTTTCCGCCCTGTTCGAGATGGCCGGCAAACTGGATGATTTTCGGTCGCCGCTCGAATCCGGACTCAAAGTCGCCAACACAGGCAAGAAGACTTTTCGTTACGACGACGGCAACGGCAAAGTCTCGGAGGCGACGTTTAACTATTCCACTAACCAGACCGCGCAACAGCTTCTTGAAAAATTCGAGCACATCGGGGAGACGGAACGCGCCTATCTCGATCTGGAACGCACATCGAAATTCGATAAATTAGGCGTGAACGATTCGCTGGCTGAAGTAGAATCGCTGTGGCTTCGGAAACAACTGGCGGCGCCATCGCAGTTCATTCCTCTTCTGAACCAGGTAGCCTCGCATCAAAGCTATATGCATCTGGCGCGGGACCGCGCCGCCCGTCTGAGAGATGAAATTAAGGCGGTGGATGGAACTGTGAAAACGACACCAGCGGCTGACAAATGAAATTCAATCAGCTTTCCTGCATTCTGTTGTTTGTGGCTCTTCTCGGAGGCATGCTCGAAGGGCAGCCGCCTCAAACACCGCCGCCCCAGCAAACGTCCCCGAAATCGGCACTGAATCAGGAACGACAGGAGTTGACACAAGCCGTTCAGCGAGCCGGTCCCAGTTCCGTCGATTTCATCCGCGCGCTTGAGCGCCATTTGCAGAAATACCCGGATTCGCAGATGAAACTCCAGATCGACCGGGCGCTCTTTCGTGCGGCCAAAGAAACAAACGATGAGGTCCGGATCGCAAAGTACGGCGAGGCATTGGTTGCATCCGATCCGAACGATATCAGTCTGCTCGAAGATACTGCCAAGGCATTGAATTCGTTCGACGCGCCGAAACTCTCCGCCAAAGCGTTGGATTACGGCAAGAAACTCGAAGCCTTGCTGGGCCAGAACAAGCCGAGTGCTCCAGATGACGCCACGGGTGACGCCCAGAAGGATCGATTGGAACGATCGCGGCTGCTCGGAAACGCGCTGTTGATTCAGGCCGACGCGTCGGGCATTTCGGGCAATTTCACCGCGGCAGCCGATCTCGCACGAAAAAGCTTCCAGACATTTCCCCAGGCGGATGCCGCTCGGTCCGCGGGCCGATGGCTGGGGAAACTCAGCAAATACGACGAGGCGGTCGAGTATTACGCGGATGCATTCGCCCTTTCAGACAGCGCGGAAGCGCACGCCAGGGATCGCAGTCGAATGGCTGAGTTATACCTGAAGACTCACTCGACCCAGAGCGGATTAGGAGACATGGTGCTTGCCGCCTACGACCGCATGACGGTTGTAGCGAGGGAGCGAAAAAAAATATTGAAAAGCTCCACGCCATCGAGCCCTATCGACTATAAACTCACGGGCCTCGATGGCAAAACGCTCGCTCTGAGTTCGCTTAAAGGCAAGGTGATTGTGATGGATTTCTGGGCTACCTGGTGTGGTCCCTGCCGACAGCAGCATCCGCTTTTCGAAAAAGTTAAATCGCAATTCAAGAGCGACGCTCGCGTGGCTTTCCTCGAAATCAACAATGATGACGATGCGTCCGTCGTCGCGCCGTTTCTGGAACAACACAAATGGAATCGCGACGTTTATTTCGCTAACGGCTTGGCGCGAACCCTCGGCATTCAGAGCATTCCAACAACCGTCCTGCTGGGTCGGGATGGGGATGTTTACAGTAAGATGATAGGGTTCAACCCAGACGATTTCGCCGGGCTTCTGACTTCGCGGATTCAGGATGCGCTTTCAGAAGCAAGCGCAACAGCAGCAAAGTGAGATGTCCCAGTTAGAAATTTATCTACGAAACGGGCACACAAGTCATGCCTCCACGCGAAACGCGTGTTTTGTAGACGCCATCCGGCCCGCTCCAGGGACGGCCGCGACACACCATTAGGAAATGGAATCTGCTTTCGAGCGTATTATCTGGATCGTCCTCGACAGCGTTGGCATCGGCGAAATGCCCGACGCCGCGCAGTACGGCGACGCGGGAAGCGACACTCTCGGTAATATTGCCAAGCAGCGAAAACTGAAGCTTCCGAATCTGTGCCGGCTCGGACTCGCAAATATCAGGCCTCTGCAGGATCTGAAGCCTGCTTCCGATCCCGCGGGTGCGTTCGGCAAATGCGCTCTTGCTTCGCCGGGAAAAGACACGACCACCGGACATTGGGAAATGGCCGGTATTCACCTGGCCAAGCCGTTCCCGTTGTATCCCCATGGTTTCCCGCCGGAGATCATTGATGAATTCGAGCGCCGTATCGCGCGCAAAACTCTGGGTAACAAGGCTGCCTCCGGAACGGAAATCATCAAGGAGCTAGGAGAAGAGCATCTCCGCACGGGTTCGCCGATTGTCTATACTTCGGCCGACAGTGTCTTCCAAATCGCCGCTCACGAATCCGTGATACCCGTTCCGGAACTGTATCGCATTTGTGAAATCGCGCGAGAGATCCTGCGAGGACCGCATGAAGTGGGACGCGTGATCGCCCGTCCCTTCGAAGGCGCCGCCGGCGAATTCAAGCGTACCCCCAATCGCCACGACTATGCCGTCCCGCCTCCGCCCGGTATGCTGCTCGATGCACTCGCGGAGCGCGGTGTCCCCGTCTACGGGGTCGGTAAGATTGCCGATGTGTTCTTAAACCGTGGCATCACGCATTCAGTGAAAACGAAAGACAATGCGGATGGCATGGCAAAGACCGTGGACGCCATGACGCAGCAGCGGAACGGCGTGATTTTTGTCAACCTGGTCGACTTCGATCAACAGTATGGGCACCGCAATGACGTGGAAGGGTATGCCGCCGCGCTTGAGGCCTTCGACCGGTGGCTTCCGTCGTTGGAACTGGCGAGCTTTGACGCGCTCATTTTGACGGCCGACCATGGGTGCGATCCCACCACACCGTCGACCGATCACTCGCGCGAATACGCGCCGCTCCTGATAGCCGGCCCGGGAGTGCAACGCAATATAGATCTCGGGACACGCTCGACTCTGTCCGACATCGGCCGAACCGTGGCTGAGAATTTCGGCGTCCACATCGACAAGGGGACAAGCTTCTTACATGACATTCAGAAAGGATAAGCAGCAACTAAGCTCTTTATGAGACGACGCATCATGGCGGGGAACTG
>JAICLJ010000229.1 GCA_025927575.1 Bryobacteraceae bacterium
CGACGCTGATCGGATTACGAGTCGCGGTGCCTGCAGGCACGATGAGCAGTTGCCAGACGGGATCGTGGTCGTACGATGCCAATTACGTTTACATCTGCATCGCGGTTAATACCTGGCGGAGGGCGCAGCTCGCGTCATGGTAAAGCCCATCGTTCTTTTGGCAGCCGTCGGGGGCGCGTTCGTGATCGCAAACGCGGCTACAGTCCCGGTCCGGATCGTGGGCGTTACGTCGACACAGGCGATACTTGCGTATGACGCTCCGGACGACAGTGCCTGCAGTGTCATCGTTATCGACGCGGCCGGCAAAACGGCGCACGATACTGATGCCACGCTGTTTGCCGGCGCCGACAGCGACCTGCGAACGGGTAATCTCGTGAACGGGATGTCGCGGATCGTGGTAGTGGGCCAGCGCAAATCCGATCTGGCTGCGGATGGCAAAATGTATTCGCGGGCACTGCAATCTGACGCCGCATACGCGTTTCAGGTGAGCTGCGATGGCGGTTCCAGCGCGGGAAGCATTAACTTCCGGACCCGCACTATTCCGTTGGGCAACTCAGCGCCCGATCCGTTTCCGTTCAACCGCGCCGGTTACGGCAACTATGGTTATCCAACGGTCGATTTCTCCGATACACGTAAAACCTATATCGACCCGCAAACCGGCATTCTGCTGAAGAGGCTCACCACACCGGGCTACGGCAGCCCGGGCCAGCATGTCTTGCTGGCTCCGCTTTACGCATACGATTTGTCGGGCACGTGGAGCAACTCCCAAAGCGTGCTGGCGGATGATGGCCGGTACGCGAACTACTCGGGCTCTGGCGGCCCTTCGAGCGCTCTGTTCATACCGACGCCGACCGCCGAAGGCCAGCGCGCCTACATGGATTACTCCGAGAATTACGTCGACGATATGCTTGCGCGTCTGAAAGGCTATGGCGATCAAGTCAATGCAATCGACCGGACCATGAACGCCTGCATTACACTCGATGCGGGACAGACCTGCACCGGCAGCACAATCAGCCTCGCGCTGCCGCCGTCGAATGCGACAGAGGTGACAGGGCCGAGTTCGTATCCATCGCCATTCTTTGCCGGGTGGGGCTCGCCCAATATTCCGGTGGACTCAATGGCCGCGGATTTCGCGGGAAACAGCCGCAGCGTCTCGGTAAGTCACACGCTAGTAACAAACACGACGCCACTGCTGCTAGGAACTTACCAATACGCGTTTCCCGGCAACTTACAAAGCGGCGAGCATATTCATATCGCCGGCTCGGCGCCTACGTGTGCGAACAACGATTGCACGATTACGGGCGGAATCGACGCCACGCATCTTTCCATTCAACAGGATCTCGGCAGCTGGTTCGCCGGAGCACAATCGACACTAACAGCCGGCATTAGCGCGGGAGCAACTTCTCTGACGGTGGCCGGGACATCCGGATTCGTCAAGAATTTTTACGGTTATCCGATTTACGCGATGACGATTGATTCGGATGCCGTCCAGTGTACGTCGTTATCAGGCGCTACCTTTTCAGGTTGCTCGGGAATTAACAGCAATCATTTGGCCGGCGCGGCCGTGAGCAGCCGATCGTTTATTTTGACTAACTTTGGATTGAAGATATGGAAACAGACCGGAGTTGGAACAGTCTATCTCGATTCGGTGAAGTACGATTACGCAAGTTCTGCCGACTACACCGTGGGTTATGAAGGCCAAGGGCTGGTTTGCTCCGGTTCCGTTACGGCGGACTACGCGGCCGACGGTATCACGCCGTTGAGCAAACCGGCGACCGGTTCCATCTGCATCCTCAGTGATATTTGGGGCAATCCATTTCTGTACTTTTTCGATCGCACGAGCGGTGAATTGCGGCCGATCGCGAGGCTCTCCTCGAGCGGCGTTGCGCAAGACAGTTCGAATCCACTGTCGTTTTATCAATATGACGCAAGTAGCCATAACATTCTGGGCTGCGCCTATGATGTTGCGGGCGGAAAGTTCCGCAGTATGCCGCTCGATTACTCAGCGGCGACAAATCCCTATCTGACATGCACGGAGAATTTGACAGCAGGAGGGGGGAATGATGTGGTGAGCCAGATCAAGCACGGTTATCCGCAGATCGATATGAACTACTGGGGGCAGCCGCAGTTCAGCAGCGTGCTAGGCGGAATCGCGACGTTCCAGATGCGCCCCACACAAAACGCGCTTGCCTGGGCGTGCTTTTTCGACATGAGGAAACCGGCCGGCCAGCAACTGCTATATTGCAGCGATACCTGGAGCCACTATCCGTTGCGATGGGGCGGCATGCATGGCGGGTTTGACAATCGCACGGCCGATGGCTGGATGACGTTTTCGTTGATGAGCAGTCTCGAATCGCCAAACGAGACCGGCGTGGGGCAATATACGATGCAGGTCAACCAGATCTACAACGATGCAGGGTTGACATCGCTGTCGAGTTCATTCGTCGATCCGTTGACTTGCGAGCAGCTCGGCGTCAACGATTCGCGATGGCTGTCGCAAGGCGCTACCGGACGTAACTGCATCAGAGTCAACGTCAAGACTGAACCAGTAGATACAAATCCATCGCAGCAAGACCTTGCCTCGAACGCAAGTCTGGGAAGCCGTCCTGTCGGGTGGTCACATAACGCAATATCATGCGGCGGCGACGGAACGACATCGAACTGTTGGTCTTATTTACAGCCGATCGCTGAAGGCGACTGGCTGAGGGATCTCTCCGATCCAGGCGGCGATTCCGGCGCGGAGCGCTTTCTGGTTGCTAAGAAGACAGTGCTCGGAGACGGCAGTATCGATCTTGTGTTATCGCGCGCCGCTTCGGCAGCGCCGGCTTCATTATGCCCTGGCGCAAAGACGAGCCATGCTTCGGGATTCACGTTGATGGTGGATCTGCCGCTCGGATGCGCGGGTAACGAGTACTGGATCCAGGCGAGCGATCCGGCGCATACGATTTATGCCGATAATCCGGTTCCATATGGGGCACATACGAATTTACAATACGATTCGGCTCTGGGATCGTTCACGCAATGGACGCCGTACGCTTACGGCCTCGGCGGGAATGTGCCGGGGCAATATGGATTCGGGTATGGAGTACGAAGCGGACAGCTTCCTTCTTTCTTTTCAAAACAATACGGCTTCGGCATCGAGATGGGTTACGCGTTCAGCGGCAGCATGACAGGCATCGATTCCGTTCAGACTCACCCGGGCAGTTTGCTCGCTTACGATGGGGCAGGAAACCGCACCATCAGCGGCTTGGACGCACGGCCACTGGGCGGCGCGGCCGGCGGCGATCCGCTCGCCTGGTATGACACATTGACGCCAGTCTCCGGAACCCAGCATGTATACAAGATCAGTCTGCCGCTGCAAACACCGGGCGGACAACCGTTGCCCAACGCAGGCCTCGATCGCAAGCGCCGCGCGGTAGCCGGTTGGTACGGGCACACGCTGCTGAAAGACATCAGCGGCCCCGGATCGCAGATCACGGATGCGGCGGCGGATTCGTTCTGCATCGCGGACTTCGCCGGCGAGTGCGTTGGAGGATCGCAGAAAGGCGATCAGTTCGTGAGTGTGGCGAACGCCGACACATCGGGGGAATGCGCGATCTGGTATGTACGAAACACTCCATGCCTCGCGAGCCTGCCGAACGAGGTTGCGCGCTATGTGCAATATGACGTGTCCAGGCCCGATCCCACGGGCATGCGCTGGCGCGTGCTGACTTCATTGTGGGGCGGCCCCGGCAGAACAAACAATTACGCCAATATACATGGGACCGATGGAACAGGATGGGTGCTGGGCGTAGGCAAATGGGTGAACGGCGTTCGAAGCGAGATCTTCGGAGCACAGTTGCCACCCTGGCAAATCGATTCGCAATATCGTGGTGATTTCATCAAAGTGCCCGTAACGCTCGGCGGCAGAAGTGGCGATTCTGTCCGAATCCGTTTCGGCTATGACACGAATCTTTACTGCACTACCCGGCAGGAAGGGTGTTCAACAGGCGCGAGGAATGGCGATGCGTTCGCATGGTTATCAGAGCCGGTCACATGGCAATCGTGCGCCACGGGTTGCACCGTGACGGTCCCGGCGATCAGCGGCAGGGTGCTTTATTACGTAATCGACAGAAAAGACGCGGCGGGAACAACTGTGTCGAGCGGGGTGAAGGCGCTCGCGGTGAATTGAAAGCTCAAGCAGATCGGTCGCGCTGGGACTAGGTCGGTTGTAGGGGCGCGGCATCTCGGCCCAAGCCCCGTTGTACAAGATAAGTCGGAGTTCTGGTCGCTGACGCTTTCCCGGCCCAGATTCAAGGTTCTTCATCGCCTTCGGCGTGCAATTGTTTATGCGATACAGTTTCCGTATATCGCAGTTCCCGCCAAGTGTGCGGCGAATGAAAGCGGCCGCGAACCGGCCTTCCCGGCATCACCGCAAAATACGTCTTACTAACGAAATCGATCTGCTGCCGGTCGTCTTCAATCGAGCAGCCGGCAGCATAGGCTCCAGGAGGCAGCGCCAATTCATCGGTTGAAAATTCGATGGCGCCCGTTCCGATCGGAAGATGCAACGGAAGATCTATCGTCGTGAAATGGCTCGCGACCGTCCAATCGCCTGACGCGTAAAACAATACGCTGATTGCCGCATTGTGAATCGGGCCAGTCACTTCATATTCGACAATGGCGCGTACAGGAAACCCTGTCCGTAACTCGGTTGTGGGTGATCCGCTCTCGTTGAGAAACGTGAATGCGCTCACACGCGCCGGTTTCTGCGGATTTAAAAGCTCAGTTTCTTCGACACGGTTGCGCTCGCGCCCGAGCAGCGCGTATTGGGAGATTACTTCAGCCGGCGTTCCTTCGAAAATTAAACGCCCATGATTCAACAGCAAGCCGCGATCGCAAAGCCTGCGAACGGAGGCGAGATCGTGAGAAATGAATACGATGGTCGTACCGTTCGCCTTCAATTCCAATATCCGTTCCTGGCAGCGCCCTTGAAATTTTGCGTCGCCGACCGCGAGCACTTCATCGAGCAGCAGAATATCGGCATCGAGATGAGCGGCGATTGCAAAACCGAGCCGCACATACATTCCTGATGAATACCGCTTCACGGGTACGTCAGCAAAATTGTAAACACCGGCGAATTCGAGAATGCTATCCAGCTTGTTGTTGATTTCGGTCCGGCGCATGCCGAGGATCGAGCCGCTGAGATAAACATTTTCACGCCCCGTCAGTTCCGGATGAAAACCAGAGCCGACTTCAAGCAATGCTGCGATTCGCCCGCAAATGCGTATCTCGCCTTTCGTCGGAGACGTGATGTTCGAAACCAACTTGAGCACCGTACTCTTGCCGGCGCCGTTGTGGCCTATAATTCCAAGCGCTTCCCCTGGTCGCACGGCAAAGCTGACATCGCGGATCGCCCAAAATTCTCCAGAGCGGCGTCCGAACCAACCTAATCTTCCGGAAAACCCGCTACTCGGGCCACTTTGCCCAGATACGCGGTATCGCTTCGAGACGGAATGAAATTCCAGGTCGTACATGGCGTTCAGATGACGTCCGCCATGGTCGCTTCGGACGTTTTGAAGTACAGATAAGCCAGTGGCAAAAGCAGCAGACAGACAATTAGGCCGGGCAACAGAACGCCCATGTTCATGGGTTCATGCCTGAGAATCACGCGGCGGAAATTCTCAACAACCCCGGCCATGGGATTCAGCGAGTACCAGAATACAAAACGCTCGGGAACGATGGAGTAGGGATACACAACCGGAGTGGCGTACATCCACAGCTGAAGTAGCAAACTCATGGCGATGCCGATATCGCGAAAGCGAACCTGGAATGCGGAAAGCAGGAGCGCGATTGCGAGCGAGAAGAGAAATGCCACGAGCATGATTGGACACACCAGCAACGCACTGGCAGCGAGCGAAACATGATAGAAGCAGAGCAGCGCCAGAAGAATGACGGAAGCGATGAGAAAATCGAAAAACGCCGCAAGCACGTACGTGAGCGGAAGAATCTCACGCGGAAAATAAACCTTAGTGATCAAGCTATTATGCGCAACCAGACTGGTCGCCGAAGTTGCCACCGCGGTTGAGAAGAACGTCCAGGGCAGGAGCGCAGCGTAGATGAAAACCGCGTACGGGGCGCCTTCGTGCGGCATCTTCACCACTACGGAGAAGATAATCGTGTAGACAATCATCAATAACAGCGGCTGCAACACGGCCCATGCAATGCCGAGCGCACTTTGCTTGTACCGCACATTGATGCGATGCATGGTGAGGGTGAGCAACAGATCGCGGTATTGAATCAGATCGCGGACGCCGCGAACGATGGCCAGCGGCGAAAACGTAGCGGGCCGGATGATCTTGGTCCGGCGGCGCTCGTCGCTCGCGTTCATTCAGATCCTCGCGGGATTCGCATCGTGTGCTCTCCAAATGGCCGCTTCAAATCAATTCGCCCCTCTCCGGCATTTGCGCTTTCAGGAAGCCTCGTTTCAACAAAGCGTCTCGCACATCCTGCGACCAACCCACAAACTGCGGCGACCACCGTAACAGAAGCAATACACTGGACATTTTTGGACTGGGGCGATAGCGCCGATACTGCTCGAGGTGCTGCCGGGCTCCCGCCCAGTCTCGCAGCTGCACGGCTTGTTTTCCTAACAGTAGCTCGCGTTCCATTTGTACTGCGCCTCGCCGGGCGTTCAGGCTTTGGGCCTCCTCATCAGTCAACTCGAGCGTTCGTTCGGTCTTGTCGAGAACACGTAGGATCCATTCACATGTCCTAAGCGAGGCAGACGTAAGGCTGCCAGCACG